>CALHCJ010000086.1 GCA_937936275.1 uncultured Flavobacteriaceae bacterium | reverse complement strand
TGTTTTAGTGGTAAAGTGGTAACCGTCACTTTCGAGCTCTTCACGAAGTTCAATATAATTGTAGATCTCGCCATTATAGGTGATTACTAAGTCCTCTTTCGCCATGGGTTGATGCCCTGCTTCACTTAAATCAATAATGGCAAGCCTTCTATGACCAAAACCGATATGGTGCTTCATAAAATGACCCTCTCCGTCAGGACCGCGATGCTCGATGACATCAGTCATCAATTTTAATGTAGCAAGAGGAACTTCTTGTTTATTCTTATTGATAATTCCGGCTATTCCGCACATTATTGTTTGACTAATTTAAACTTATTAAGGGCTTGTTTTTGCATGAAAAAATACCAGATGTACAAAATTACCTCATGTATCGTATACACTAATAGCGTATCAGTTATCGGTAATTTATAATATACAATTGCAAAGTAAAGGGTTGTAAGGGTGGTAAAAAAATAAGTGGTTTGCCAAATAGATAATAACCTAAGCTGATGAGTAGCGTTGAATATAGATGACAATGGACTGGCAAATAGTTTTGCACAGAATGCGAAGCCCAGTATTACGGCAAACTTACCTGAAGTAATCCAATTATCACCGTAAACAAATGCAAAAATAGTTTCTCCAAAGAATAATAATATTAGTGCAATAAAAGTCCCGATAAACAATAAAACCGCTGCAGAACCAAGAAACAATTTTCGAGCTTTTTCATACGCTCGGTCATTAAAAAAACTTGCGATTTTCTGATAGAACACATCTCGAAAAGAAACACCAATAAGTGCCAAAGGCGCAATGAGTATCATATTGGTCAATCCTAAATAACCTAATGATTCTTCAGAGTAATATCTGCCAACAAAAAAAACCAGCGCTTGCACAGAAAATATGTCTAGCAAAGAGGGAACAATAGTAACCTTTGGATAATCAATATACTTTTTGGCAACTCTCTTTAGCTTGGGTAGGTCTAACCTAAGGCTAGGCTTCGCCTTAAATACAGGAATTGAACTTATAACCCCTACAATCTTGCCCAAAGCAAGACCTGAAAACAAGAGGCCAAAGAATGAAAATAAAATACTGAATAGTGCCGTACTTGCTGTTTGAACTACTTTGGTAACCGCATTATTTTTGAAGTATTTTTTTCGAACAGACAAGTACAAAAAGACATTATAAATACCAAAAAAAGCAACATATAAGGGTATTGCGTACCAAAGTTCATCGAGTTGGTAAAACTCATTTAAAGTATTATAAAATAAAAGTACAACAAGCAATAAGACCGCGTTATATGCTAAGGTTAGCCAAAAACTTAGACGCGCTAAATCTGCAGCTTCAGCTTCCTCTTTTGGTATGACCATAGCGTAAAAATACCTACCGCCATTAGGAACTACTAAAACTGCAACTACAGCCATAAAAAAGGTGTAGGTTGCAAATCCGCTTTCCGGGTAAAGTCTAGTAAGTATGGGTGAAACTAAGAATGGAATTGTTTGAGCTATTCCTGTACCAATTAGCTGCACGGAAATATTTCCGAAGTATTCCGTTTTGAATTGGTTTAATAGTCTTTTCAAAAGCCAATTACTAATGATTTAAAAATGAGTGGTATTCCCCTTTTAGCCCAACCGGTTTGGCATTTCGAATATCATGAACAATTTGAATTGCTGTTTTAGCGGCAGTTAGGCCATAACCTTTACCATTCAATATATCTTGATACACCATAGTGTGAAGGTCTTTAAAACCACCGCTAAATTCTAACTCTTCACCGTCAATAGAGATTGATCTAAAGGTTGTTTGTCCTTTTTCTTTTACATCGTTAGGTAAGTATTCTGCATTAATGGATAAAAACCAGCGAACCCGTGCGTTTTCAAATTCTAAATACCCAGCGGCATGATCTTCTTCGTGAACATGTACAATATTCTCTTGAACATCACCAAAAATCCAAGATAACATATCATAAAAATGTACCCCTATATTGGTAGCTATTCCACCAGATTTACTGTGATCTCCTTTCCAAGAAGTATGGTACCAATTTCCCCTAGATGTGAGGTATGTAAGGTCAACTTCAAATTTTGTATCCTTTTTAGAATTTTTTACCTTTTCTTTTAAAGCAATTATACTAGGATGAACACGTAGCTGTAATATATTGTAGATTTTTTTGCCTGTATTTTCTTCAACACGCATCAATTTGTCTACATTCCAAGGGTTTAACACCAAAGGTTTTTCACAAATGGCATCAGCACCACTTCGCAAAGCAAAACGAATATGAGCATCATGCAAATAATTTGGTGAGCAGATACTAACGTAATCTAGTAATGTGTTCGACTCATACTTTAATTTTTCAATATGACGGTCAAACCTTTCAAATTCAACAAAGAAATCAGCATTGGGAAAATAGGAGTCAATCACTCCGACACTATCGCCTTTATCAAAAGCTGCAAGCAGGTTGTTATTGGTGTCTTTGATGGCCATCATATGCCGTGGTGCTATGTAACCAGCAGCCCCTATTAATGCGAAATTCTTCATTGGTATTATTTACGGTTATTATTTATTTGGTACGTTTTACAGATTGGTCTTCTAGTATGTATTCTTGTTTGCTTTCTTGGCAGATAGCGATTCCCTTCGCACTGAAATTAAGTCGATGCCCGTATTCACTTACCCATCCTATTTGTTTGGCAGGGTTTCCGACCAAAAGTGCGTAAGGTTTAACTTCTTTCGTTACTACCGCACCAGCACCAATAAGAGCATATTTTCCAATAGTATTGCCACAAACAATAGTTGCATTGGCACCTATCGAAGCTCCTTTTTCTACCCGAGTTTCAACATAACTATCTCTTCGGATAATTGCGCTACGTGGGTTTATAATATTGGTAAATACCATAGAGGGACCCAGAAATACATCATCGTCACAAATGACCCCTGAATATATCGATACATTATTTTGAACCTTGACATTATTACCTAACCGTACCTTCGGGGAAATCACTACGTTTTGACCAATATTACATTTTTCTCCCAGTTCGCAATCAGTCATAATATGAGAAAAATGCCATATTTTAGAGCCTTTACCAATAGAGCATCCCTCGTCTACAACAGCGGTTTCATGTGCAAAATAATCAGTGTTACTCATGCCTTTAAAGGTTCATACATTATTTTAAAATACTATTTTTTGGTCTCTCAGCAAAAGTACGATAATTCTTAACCCTGTCAAGTTGAACCTTATCTTCTAAGGCATTTTCTTTAAGTATTCTAGCTGCAAAATCGTACCAAGTCATTGCTTCGCCATCCGTAAAATGATGAAGTCCGAAATCTCTACGATCAGTTGCAATCAAATTCAATATATACTTCGCTAGATTATTGGCGTCTGTAGGGCATCCTTGCTGCTCATCTGTAATACGAAGCCTATTTTCAACCTTTGCTTTATTAAGAATACTTTTATAAAAATTATTACCAAACTCTGAATAGAGCCAAGAAGTGCGGATTATAAAATGTTCCGTCAAGATTTTCTGAATATGCTTCTCTCCCGCCAGTTTTGATTTTCCATATTCGTTTATCGGATTTGTTGGATCAGTAGTGCGATAAGGCGTCTCTTTTCTTCCATCAAAAACATAATCTGTAGAAATATGTATCAGAATACTCATATATTCAGAACAAGCCAGAGCGAGCTGTCGAACTGCTTCGCTATTTATTGCAAATGCTATATCAGGGGTTTTTTCTGCTTCTTCTACGTTTGTGTAAGCTGCACAATTGATACAATACTTAAAATGGTTTTCGGAAAGTACTTCTGAAATTCGAAGTGGATCTGTAATATCGAGTGTCTTTGAGCTATGGAATTCAAATTCAAAGTCTGGATATTTAGCAGCAACTTTCTGTATACATTTACCCAACTGCCCTTCCGCTCCTGTGACTAAAATTCTGGTCATTCGAATAGTTCTTTAAACGAAGGTAATTCAGAATCTTTTGAAGAGAGAATAATATCTTTCAAGGGAAACTCCCAATCAATATCGAGGGTCTTGTCATTATACATAATTCCTCTCTCCGACTCTTGATGATAGTAATTATCGCACTTGTACGCGAATATAGCTTCATTTGTTACCGTAAGAAATCCATGGGCCATACCTTTTGGTATAAAAATAGATTTTTTATTCTCAGCGGAAAGTCGAATTTTAAAATATTGCCCAAATGTACTACTCTCTTCTCTTAAGTCAACCACCACATCGAGCACTTCACCTTTTAGGATGTGAATCCATTTGGCCTGCGCATGCTCTCCTTTTTGAAAATGTAAACCTCTCAGTACTCCCTTCTTAGAAATGGATAGATTGTCTTGCACAAAATTTAAATCGATACCCGTTTCAGATTTGAACTTTTTCTTATTAAACGATTCGAAGAAAATACCCCTGTCATCATTGAAAATTTGAGGCTCTATAATATAACAATCTTTAAAATTGGTTGGAGTAACTCTCACAAATTCTCTTATTTAAGCAACATTAAATATTCGCCATAACCACTTTTCAACAATGGTTTTGCCAATTGATGTAATTGATCTTTACTGATGTACCCCATCATATACGCTACTTCTTCAATGGCACCTACCTTCAGCCCTTGTCTCTCTTGAATAACTTCTACAAGTTGAGAAGCTTGCATTAACGAACTGAATGTACCGGTGTCTAACCATGCCGTGCCTCGGTCTAAGATGCTAACCTGAAGTTCGCCTTTCTCTAAATAAACCCTATTGATGTCAGTTATTTCAAGTTCACCACGACTACTGGGCGTAATAGTTTTTGCAATGTCTACGACCCTATTGTCATAAAAGTAAATACCAGGAACAGCATAGTTTGATTTAGGGTTTTCAGGTTTTTCTTCAATAGAGACCGCGGTACCATTTGCATCGAACTCAACCACGCCATAACGATCAGGGTCTTGAACGTGATAGCCATAAATAATGCCTCCATCAGGATCGCTATTTTTTTGTAACAGCTCAGCTAAACCAGAACCGTAAAAAATATTGTCTCCTAATATCAAAGCTACTTTGTCTTCACCAATAAAATTTGCTCCAATAATAAAAGCTTCAGCCAATCCGTTTGGGTGTTCTTGTATTGCAAATTGAAAATCACAACCCAATTGCGACCCATCTCCTAAAAGTTTTTTAAATAAGTCTGCATCTTGAGGAGTCGTAATAATTAAAATAGATCGGATACCAGCCGACATCAAAGTAGCCAACGGATAGTAAATCATTGGTTTGTCATAAATAGGCATCAACTGCTTACTTACTGCTCGCGTAATAGGGTGTAAACGAGTACCTGAACCGCCTGCTAGTATGATTCCTTTCATTTTATACTTTTTGGTATTTATTAATGTACCACCGTATTGTTTTTTCTATTCCAGAAGCAAAATTTTCTGAAGGTTTCCATCCCAGTTCTTGTTCAATTTTGCTGGCATCTATAGCATATCGATAGTCGTGCCCTAAGCGGTCTTTTACAAACGTAATTTGCTCTTTATAACTTCCTGTGGCCTTCGGTTGAACCTCATCTAACAGACTACATATATTATGTGCTATACTCAGATTATTATATTCATTGTTACCTCCTATCGCATACGTTTCTCCCAATTGACCCTGCTTGAAAACCAATTCAATGCCTTTACAATGATCTAATACATATAACCAATCGCGTACGTTAGAGCCATCACCGTAAATCGGAATTGCATCTCCATCTAGAGCTTTTCTAATAATGGTGGGTATTAACTTTTCGTCATGCTGTTTGGGTCCGTAATTGTTTGAGCAATTACTTGTAACCACTTTTAAACCGTAGGTATGGTAGTAGCTGCGAACCAAAAAATCAGAAGCTGCTTTGGAAGCGCTATACGGACTGTTTGGTGCATAAGGTGTGGTTTCGGTGAAGAATCCTGTACTTCCTAAACTACCATAGACCTCATCCGTTGAAACATGGTGAAACCGTGCATGTTCAAAACCTTTTTTCGGACTATTCGCAACATCCATCCAATATTTTTTTGCAGTTTCTAACAATTTAAAAGTACCCTCAATATTGGTCTTAATAAAACTATCAGGATGTTCAATGGAATTGTCTACATGCGATTCGGCAGCAAAATGAATAAGTCCATCAATTTGATATTTTTCAAATATTTCTTCTAACAAATTGGAATCACAAATATCGCCTTGAATGAATTGATAATTTTTATTTTGAGTGAGCTCATTTAAATTTTCGAGATTACCAGCATAGGTCAACTTATCTAAATTAATCACTTTAACTTCAGGGTTTTTTTCGAGGTAATACGGAATAAAATTACTGCCGATAAAGCCAGCGCCCCCCGTAATTAAAATGCATTGTTTTGATATTTCAATGCTCATTTTTATTCTATTTCCTTAGCCTTGCGATTAAGATATTGAAAAAAGGAAAACATAAAAAATGCCAAGAGTAACACGATCGGAATTAAGAAATACGTCTGATTAAAAAAAGATTTTTTAATCTCTTGAGTCTTTCCAAAATTGAGAACAGACAAAATTTCTGTTTGCTGCGCTACTTCTAGTTTTTTAACCTCTATTTCTTTCAAAAGTTCATTCTTCATTGTTAATAAAGAAGGTACGTTAAGTGTATTTTCCTTTTCCATATACACTACTCCAGAACCAGACTTCTGCTTTTCAGCCAAAAGTGCTTTAGAATAATTTTCAACAAGTTGATCAATCTGATGGATCAGTTGATCATTCTTAGCAATTCGCGAAATCGCATTATCATTATATACTTTCTTGATTTCACTAAAATACTCATTGGAATTTAGATACTTCATTAATTTTTCTACGATAGCAGGACCGGTTTGCCCATCTCTATAGGCAAAAGTAATCTTATGATCGATAACGCTCTTTTCAGAAAGTTCAGAACGAAGAATATCAATCACAAAGCTTTCATCCTTAAAATTTTCCAGTACTTCTAAGTACTTCATTTCATTGAGTACGGAATCATCCGTTTTGATCTCCTCATCTTCTATTGCCTCTACTGATATCTCAAAACCTTTAAGATCTTCAATAGCAATATTCATATCTTCAAAAAAGGCTATATTTTTTGCTTTAATATTGGACGAGACTTCGCTTACCGCGTCATAAAGGTAATTTTTGCTTTCAAAATTGGGATGTACGATAACATCGGTCTTCAGCTTTTTAGATATGATTTGACTTAGCCCATAACTGATAGCAATTCCTACAATAACCAGTCCGATTAATTTTAGAATATTTCTTTTCAAGTAAATAAAAACTCGGAGAATAAAGTTACCAAGACTATGGAATCCTCGTTTGACCAATTGGAGCAATTGACCCAAATCTATTTCGTCTGAAGTATTTGAATTATTTAACTGTTCTTGATCTGCCATATACTTAAGAATTGAATAGTTGTGTCAAAATTTTATCGGTTATCAAATAGGTAGGCTTTACGCCCGTAGTTCCTAAGCCTCCTGACGCCAATGTACTTCCGGTTTCAAGAGGATTGTCAGATGCATAATACGCATACCGCACTTTAACATCTTCTCGAATACTCTTTCTTATTTTTGAAGCAGATTGAATTGCTTTTTGATAATGTACCCCTTCCATTTCTAATCCTATGACATTCCATGTTGATTGATGGAAGAATTTCAAAATGTCTTTGTTTTGCAATGAAGTTCCTAAAACAGTTACCATAGTGCCTTCAAAAACCTTTAGTCCGTGGCCTTCAAAATCATCAGCACAAAGTTCATTTTTAAACGGATAATTATCAGCAGTGCCTTCAAAAATATGAGCTGACGGAATCATTAAATCTCCTTTTCCTCCCTCTAAAATACCTGCTTTCCCCATGATTGAAAGCGATGCGATATTCAAATAGCTCGCCTTTTTCTTTTCTGTGAAGGGTTTTAGTAGTTCATCAATAGTCTCGTATGCTTGCTCTCCAAACGCATAGTCCATCACAAAGATAACAGGTTTTTCATCATCTGAAATTCCGTCTTTTAGGTTATAACAACAGGCATCTTTACCAATTTTCGCCATATCGAATATCTGTACATCGATATTCGTACCTGATAGGTCGTCGATGGCGATCATGCCATTTTTCTTCGCAACGGCTTCCACTTTCTCTCGTAAGTTCGTATTACCTGAAGAGCTCAAAGCTTCATAAATCTCTAAGTTGTCGCTGTTAGGAAATTCTTTCGACAGCGCTTTTCTAGCAAAAAGAGAATTCATAACGCTATGCATATTAGCGCTAATAATATGTATTGGTCTACCGAGTAACCCTTCCTTTTTAAGAATTAATTTTATAGTATTTGCCCAACGCTCGCCATGAATATGATGCCCCAAACGTTCTCTAAGTTGAGCACTAAAGGTAATTACTCTTTTCTCGCCTGTAATTTCTTCCTCAATGGCTAGCTTACCCAACCACCAGATGATTTTCAAAAATCGTTCTGGATTATCTTTGGTTTTAAACTTTTCATAAATCCAAAGCACTTCTTCAAAACTTCTTCCCAAAATATTGGCTGTATGAATTAGAGCTACCTCTCGTTCTGCCTGACTTAGTTTCTCTTTAGTTACGGCCGCTTCTAACTTAGACCAATCTCGAATAGTTTTATCTGTATCTTCTATTAAAACGCGTTTGCATATTTTTTCAGACTCTACGAACAAGAAGGTAAGGTGTGTTAAAATATCATAGATGTCAGAACGGCCTCTAGTTATTTCAATATTCATCTGCTCGTCATCGATACGATAGCAGTTTCTTCGCCTTTTTGGCGGAACGATAGGGTTGAAATGAGATTTTCCATAGCCCTCATCAGAGGTGAGGTTAATATATCTACATTGTTCAATACCCTCAGGCAAACGTTCTAGCACATAAATTAACCCATTAAACTCCGCTTTTTCTTCGGCAATGGTACCATATATTTCAGGTCTCAATTGTAGTAATGCATTTTTAAGAGACTCTCCTGAAACACCAGTTGGTTTATAAAAACCTCGGTTAAAGAGGTGGCGCATGGTAATGTACAATCGCTCAATTGCATTGGTCGATTCTTGTGCACGTGTGGTATTTGTTGCTTTGCCCATGAAAGAATTTCATGCAAAATTACAAATAAAAATCAGGTTTATTATTCCCCTAATTTTTGGAGTGAAAGCACGTCGGCCACCTTTCGATCATTACTTAAGCGTTGCACTTTGTTTTGACCACCTAATTTTCCGATGGATTTCATATATGCTCGAAACCCTCCTTTCTTAATGGCTGTTACTTTTAGCGTTTGAAGAATTTTACCATCAATTAAATCAAAATAATAGCTATTTTGATTTTGTAACGCGGTGTCTAGTATTTGTATAAATTTCGATAGGTTGGATGGTTCTTTTTCAAATTCTACCAACCACTCATGAAACGGAAGCTGATCACCTTTAGGATTAATTTGAGGTGCGACCGTAAATTCATTGACTAAAGCATCTGTTTCGGAAATAGCCTGCTGCATGGCTTCTTCTACTTCTTTAGCAATCACATGTTCTCCAAAAGCGGAGATAAAATGTTTGATACGCCCTGAAACTATGATCTTAAAAGGTTTAACAGAAATAAACTGAACGGTATCTCCAAGATTATAGCCCCATAAACCAGCATTTGTTGAGATAATCATTACATAGTTCACCCCAACTTCAACATCTTTCAACGTAATGCGTTTTGCATTTTCTTCAAAAAACGCATCGGCTTTAACAAACTCATAGAAGATTCCTGAATCAAGCAATAACAACATCCCCTTTTCTTTTTGAGAATTTTGATATGCAAAGAAACCTTCGCTTGCTGGAAACAGTTCAATACTATCTACCTTTCGGCCTATCAAACTTTCAAACTTTGACCGATAGGGTTCATAGTTGACACCGCCATAGATAAAAAGTTGAAAATTTTCGAATAGTTCTCCGATCTTTTGATCACTGCGCTCATTCAACTTTTCAAAATACATCTGCACCCAAGAAGGTATCCCAGCAATCACAGTCATATCTTCGTGTATGGTTTCTTCTACTATGGCATTTACCTTACTTTCCCAATCATCAATACAGTTAGTTTCCCAACTGGGTAGGCGGTTTTTTTGTAGATAGTTGGGTACATAATGGGCAGAGATGCCCGAAAGTCTTCCAAACTGGATTCCATTTTTTTCTTCCATTTCAGGACTCCCTTGAAGAAAAATCATTTTGCCATCAACAAAATCGGTATGACCAGTTTCATTGATATAGGTTAAGATCGCATTTCTTGAGGCTTCAACCTGATGCTTGATCGATACTTCAGTAATTGGAATGTATTTTGCCCCTGAAGTCGTACCAGAAGTTTTAGCAAAGTATAATGGTTTACCTGGCCACAGTATATTTTCTGATCCAGCTACAACTTTTTCTACATACGGCTTCAACTCCTCATAATCACGAATAGGTACATTCTTTGTAAAATCATCATGTGTCTTGATTTTAGCAAAATTGTGATCAATACCGAATTCTGTTTGAGAGGCTTTTTGAATCAAACTACGAAACAACCGCTCTTGGGTTTCAATAGGGTTATTCACCCATTTGGTGGTCTTCTTTAAAACGTGCTTTGCGAATATTTTAGCTCCTAATGATTTTAAAGACATGATAATTATTTAAAATCGATGAAATCTAAAGGATTCAAGGGAGTGCCTTTGTCCCATAACTCGAAATGTAGATGGGGACCAGTTGTGAATTCTCCGGTATTTCCTACAGATGCGATAACTTCACCCGCACGAACCATGTCGCCTTGGCTCTTGTTTAAAGACCCGTTATGTTTATAAACACTTAATAGACCATCTTTGTGTTCTAAAATAATGACATGCCCCGTATCAGCTGTCCATTCTGCAAAAATTACCATTCCGTTAGCAGCTGCTTTAACGGGAGTTTCTCGTGCAGCTACAACATCAACCGCATAATGTTTTTTTCTAGCGTCATATTTTTGGCTTACTGTGCCTGCTATTGGAGGAAATAAAACGACATCAGATTTTACGGTATTTTGTTCGAACAAATTGTACTTGTCTTCAAGTGCTACCTCGGCCCTTAGCAAAGAGTCTTGTATAATTGGCTTAAGATCTATCGTAGATGGATCTAGTTTAAACTGCTCACGTAGCGAATCTCTATTAATCTCATTATTTTCTATATCACCAGTTAATACCTTTCGAATATTATCTAAATACCGATTGGTACTATTCAATACGCGCACTAAGGAGTCTGTCTCAAAAGTAAGATCAGCAGCTTGTTTTTTTAGTTTGTTTGAAGAGTACCCCGGGATGTATTCTCGTAATGGAGTAAAGGCGATAAGTAAAGTCGTTAGTCCTATCAAGCCTATAATGCATAGTGACCCTGTAACAAAAACGTTCAACCTGCTTAGTTTAAAAGAGATTTTCTCTTCAAAAGTACTTTCATTCAAAATTACCAAGCGGTATTTATGAAGTAGCTTTTTCTTTATTTCTTTTCTCTTTTTAACCTTTTTGGCCATGCACAAATATAGCGTTAGAATTTAATTTGATCTGCTTCAAACAAAAATTAATAGTTCACATAAACATAAGCAACCCTGTACAGATAAATACGGTTCAAACACGTTTTAAGTTTAATACAATTAAAATATATTGAAAACGTTAGTATTAACATACCACATGTTCAACTGATATTTAGTTTTTTACTACCTTTGATTTCCATTAAACATTATACTTATGATAGCTCAACAGATATTTTTAGCCATCGGTGCTCCACAAATCATTTTGGTTGTAGTGGTTGTACTTCTTTTATTTGGAGGAAAAAAGATTCCTGAATTAATGCGCGGATTGGGCAGTGGCATCAAAGAATTTAAGGATGCTTCAAAAGATGATGAGAAACTAGAAGAGAACAAAGAATAATATTCTAAAACTTTTCAAAAAGCCCTTGAATGTTAATATTCAAGGGCTTTTTTATTTTTAATCTATGCGATCGCAATAGTTTACTTTTTCATCAAATAACATCATGTTTATCTGTCGATCTGAGGGTTCGAATTATCTCGGAGTTGAAGTTTTTTTTCTATCCTAGTTTTACAACTCTTAAGAACTCCGTTTTTTAGTATACGAAACCACTAATTTCATCGTTAATTACTAATGGCTCTTGCCAACCATATACTTGGCGGTCTACACTGTATCAATGAAATCAACTAAACATTAAAAAAGCTTTCGTGCAATCCCCAGATTTTATAATAACCAAATCATGAAAAGATTAATAACCACCTACTTCTTATTGGCATCTATAAGCATAGCCGCTCAAACTGCTAGCAACTTAGATTTTGACCAGACTGACAGTACTCTAGAAGTATCCACAACGAATACTTCCTCTTTCTTAGAAGATATTTCAATTAACGACACTTTTGAAGAGGCTGCAAAAAAGAATAACATTCCATATCGATCTTTCGATGGTCTCGAAAGTGTAGAAGATGGTTATTACGTCATCGCTGGTGTTTACAATGAAGGTAGAAATCTTAAGAAAGCTATCAAAAAATTAAAGAAAAAAGGATTCGCAACGGGTTCTATTCTAAATCCTGATAATAATTTGAATTACGTTTACATCGCCAAGTTTCCATTTGGACTGGAAGCCGTTGACGCATGCGTTGGAAATTTTGATGGAGTCTACAAGGAGGATGTTTGGATTTTAAACGTTGAAAATGGTATTTCTCCAGAAGCATATGACCCATATGCAAGTCAAGAGGCAAGCGACACCGATGTTGCATCAAAAACAGAAGAAGTTTCGATTTTGGTTGATGAGGTAAATTATGATATGTTGAAGGCGAAGGATGGGAACGAAGAAAGCGCGAATGATTCTCCTAACAAAACAAAACTAATTCAAAAAGCGGATTTTTACTTCGATAAGATGTGGTATGCAGAAGCTGCTGCATTGTACGAGCAGGCCTTAAATAAAGGTGATAAAAACTATTCTTACGAAATAATTCAAAGAGCTGCTGATTCGTATTACTTCAATACAAACATGGAAAAGGCCTATGAGTGGTATGATGTTTTGTATACGAAGTACGGAAAGGACATGTCTGCCGACAATGTTTTCAAATATGCTCATTCGTTAAAAGGAACTGGAAAATATGGTCGTTCTAAAAAATTGATGCGCTTGTATCAGAAAAAAATCGATAATGGAGGCCTTTCAGAGCTCGATAGCGAAGTTACATTGCCGAACGAAATGGTCTTAGATAATATTTTAAATTCTAATAAAGAGGATTATGAAATCAGAAATCTGGCAATTAATACTGAATATTCAGATTTTTCTCCTATGTTTTTGGATTCTTCACAGGTAGTTTTTGCATCTGCAAAAGATTCATCTTTTTTAAATACCAGACGGTATAAATGGAATAATCAACCCTACCTTGACTTGTATGTTGCAAAAGTAAATGAAGAAACACAAGATTTAAAAGATGCTATTAAATTTTCTAAAAAAGTGAACACGAAATATCACGAAGCATCTGTAAGTTTTTCCCCTGACAACAAAACAATGTACTTTACTCGTAACAACTATGGAAAGAAGCTGAGACGTGATAAAAATGGAGTAAATAATTTAAAGATTTATATGTCTCAGAAGATTGATGATGAATGGACAGAGGCTGTAGAAGTACCATTTAACAGTGATGACTATTCTACGGGTCACCCGGCCTTAAGTCCTGATGGAAAACAAATGTACTTTGTGTCAGATATGCCAGGAAGCATAGGTCAAACTGACATTTTCGTTGTCGACGTTCTGGGTAACAATACCTTTTCTGAACCTAGAAACCTAGGCCCTGACATTAATACGGAGCGTAAAGAAATGTTCCCGTTTATTAATGACAAGAAATTGTACTTTTCTTCAGATGGTCACACGGGACTTGGTGGTTTAGATGTTTATGAAGTAGCTTATACTGAAGAGGAAGGATTTGCCAAGGAGGTTAAAAACTTAGGGCAACCTATTAATAGTAACAAAGATGACTTCTCTTATATCGTAAACGAAGAAAATCAAAAAGGCTTTTTCGCCTCAAACAGAGCTGAGGGAAAAGGTGATGATGATATTTATTCTTTTAAAAGACTTGTTGTAGAAGAAATTCCTGAAATTAAAAATGCCATTGCGGGTGTAGTAACAGAACTTATTACTGGTGATATTATGCCAAAATCTCTCGTAGAATTGTTAGATGAAAATGGTATAAAACTGAAAGAAATGGTTACCGAAGACGATGGAAGTTTCGTTTTTGAAGACCTCGAAGCGGATAAAAAATATACAATCAAAGCAACAAAGGATACTTATTTTGAAAATACGCAAGATGTAACCACGGTTGAAAACGACACTGTTAATGTAGCGGTTGAAATGAAGCGATTGAAAGAAATGATTGCTATAGAAGATGGTATCAAGAAGTTGAAAACAGAGATGATCTTCTTTGATTTTGATAAATCTTATATACGTAACGATGCGTCTAAAGAACTAGACAAACTTGTTGAGGTTATGACTGAATATCCAAACATGGTGATCAAAATCGAATCTCATACCGATTCACGTGGCAAGAAAGCATATAACAAATACTTATCTGATAAACGTGCGAAATCAACCCGTGCTTATATTATCTCGAAGGGAATTGCACCAGAGCGAATTGAAAGCGCTATAGGATACGGAGAAGAACAACTTATTAATGGCTGTGATGGCACTGTAGCTTGTACAGAACAAGAACATTATTTAAATAGACGTTCAGAGTTTATCATCACAAGTATGTAAGTTCTACAGCCTCTCGTAATTAAAATAAGAAAAAGCCTTCAAGTGATCACTTGAAGGCTTTTTCTTACCCCTATACGACTAAAATCATCAGAGAAAGATTTAGCTAGCAGCTTGGATATTTCATGATCTATATTTTCACAACACACAGGCTCTAATTCACAACAAATACTTTGAACGAAATACCTAAAGCTATCATTTGGAGTTATATATAAACCTATAATCGAATTTATTATCCCAAACTCCAAATCTTATGAAGAATGTCCTACTTATTAAAGAAATTTACCTTGAAGCTTTTAAAAATCTAGGTACCAAATTTGTAAAATCATATTTTAAAGCCTTTTCGTGGTTCTGCTTTGTCAGTTTCTTAATTGTACTTTACGCTTTTATTTTTAGAGTGGTCACCGGCTTTGCATTCGATTAACCCATTATAACTTAACCAACCTAACCACAAAAGAACTCCCTTAACGGGGAGTTTTTTTATGCTTATACCTTATCTGGGTTCTGAAGGTTTGGCTTCTTCACAATCCGCTACCAGATCATATTACAGTTTATCGGATAAAAAAACAGATTACCGAATGGAAATGCTAAAAAAGTATACTTCATCAGAAAATATACGCTTTACATCCAATAGATTCTTCCTCTGCCTGTAAAAACCAGCACCTTTGATCTATTAGAACTATCAAATAGATTGAAATATGAAGAAATTTTTACTTTTAAGAGATATTTATGTAGAGGCATTTCGAGATTGGACACAGAAAATTCTAGAACGTTATTTTAAGGCTTTTTCTGTATTCTGTTTTATACTACTACTAATCACGTTCTATGCGTTCATATATAGATTATCTACTGGTTTTGCATTTTAACAAGAAGATATAACCAACCAAAAAAAACGCCCTTTAAAAGGGCGTTTTTCAATTTTCTTTGCTTTGCTTTTTAAATCGTATTGTTTTCATGATCGCTTCCAATCGAAACATATCATCTCTTTTGTTGGTAGCTGGCGCAAATGTAAAGCCTTCGACGACCATATACCTGTCATTTTCTTTGTCGTTGATAATATAGGTCAGGAATGGACCTGCCATTGGATAATTCTTAATATCCCAAATACCTCGAACTTCAATGCCTTTCATTCCGCCTATTTCTATAGCAAAAACAGAGGGCGAAAACGCAGGTTCAGTGCGCATATATGTAATTTTATTTGGAACATCTGGCCCCGGAACATGTAATTTTCCAATAGAATCACGCATGCGAACTATATCTCTAACCAAGGTTGAGTCAGCAGGAAAACTTCCGGCCGGCATTTCGTAGGCAATAATATTCATATGCCCTTTCTGAATTTCTCGATCCATCCAAACAAAATTATCCTCTTGGGCTCCCACCTTATATATCGAAGGCACATTCATTGAAATATTGAATTTCTCTTCCAGTACTCCTTCTTTATTTAACGACTTCAACAATCTTTTTTGCGTTTCTTCTAACTCTACTTTTTTGAAAGTGGCTATCGATTGCTCTGCTTTAGCATCAATATTTTCGATTAATTCTTTATCGGTTTCACCCTTTATAATCACTATGTTTTGAGGGGTAGCGTACACATCTTTGCTGACATCTGCTTTGTTCACAGAATCTTTTTCAACGTAAACAATAGCCCGTGAATTCTGTATAGCCCCAGTAAAAACTTTTGGTGGTACGTGATTTAAGGTAAATATAGATTCATTCCAAGTAAGTCCAATTGCAGGAGCTGCAAAATGTTCTCGTACTTTATCGCCTACCTCGCCCTTCCACAATTCATTGTCCATTACAACCGTAATCTGATTAATCGCGCCAATGGAGCTAGGTAAATACTTTTGCTTACCGCCCCTATTGCAAGACATTAATACAGCAAAAAGAAGAAGTGGTAGTGCTTTAAAAAATTTCATAATACTGTCTTTAAATTCGAATTAACAATCGCACAATTTAATTTTTGTACCGAGTTTTAAATTGTTACCACTAATACCGTTCCATTTTCGCAATAAAGCTATAGTAACTCCAGAATAAGTTTGAGAAATCGTCCATAACGAATCTCCACTTTTCACAATATGAATTTTGTCCGCAGGAACATTCGCAAAACTCACTGGCTTCGACGGGCTTGCCGTTTTCTTCTTTGATGCAGCAGCAACTCCTCGTCCTCCTCTTGGATAAATTGTTAATCGTTGACCGATTCGCAAATTATTACTTCTCAGTCCATTCCAGCTTTTAATTTGGCTAACACGCACGCCATAGCGCTCAGCTATTTTTCCTAAGAAATCACCACTGCGTACTTTGTATCGTATTCTGTTCTGTTCAGCGGCCTTAACCAATGCAGGTAACGGATTCTCTTTACTTTTCAATTCCTCTGCAACATGCGCATAAATCGCCTCTTCATTAGAAACGAATTTTCCCATCACATCTCGCGGTAGTCT
>CALHCJ010000085.1 GCA_937936275.1 uncultured Flavobacteriaceae bacterium | reverse complement strand
TCGCAATATCATTTCTAGAGTCTAGTTGATTTTGAACGTAATTATCGGTCAACTTTTGAAGAAAATCAATTTCCTTATTTATAATAGGTCCTTCTGAATCTAATTTAAAAATACTTGCCTGAAGATCAATATTTGATACCTCAATTTTAGAGGCATAGCTACTTGCCAAAACACTTGAATTGTTGACATTAAAACTTAAACTTTCTCCTTCAAAATCCTTCAGATTGACCTCTGATTTAGAACGGTTGATTACAAAATTGAAATATTCGTGCGTCACCTCTTCGCCAAAAGAATGTTCTCTACTATAATTAAAAGGTCTGTTATACGATCGTAGTTTTGATGAAGCCGCGTCTAAAACTTGAAAATCATCTCCTTCAACTTTGAGGCGATATTTGTTATTCGATAGCATCGTAACCTCAAAAGGTAAACCGTAAAGTTGTGAAGTGCTATCTTTCAAAACTACTTTAAAAGGAAAATAATCATAGTATTCTTTCTTCTTGTACCATTTTTCTCCGTAATAACTGACATCAAAATCTAAATCACTAACCGTCTGTTCAATAAGGCTAAAAGACTTAATGATACCTATTTCGTTGTAGAGGTTTTTTTCCATTTCAATTAAACTGACGCCACCATCAACATATTGACTATCTCCGAGCGCTCTGCTGCTACCCTCTGTATCGATCAAGATTGAAGTAGAAACTTCGTATTTTGGTGTGGCTAATTTCAAGTATACGAAAGCTGATATCAAACACAGTATTATACTTGCTAAAAACAACAACTTATACTGCACTATTTTTTGAAATATGAACTTCAAATTAAAAACTTGTTCCGTACTCGATCTATGGTTATACTGATTACTCATAAAGCTCAATCTTATTCTTATCATTCATTATCCTATGCACACCAATTTGGCTTGTTTTTCTAGAAACTAAGAGATGGTGCTACGTAGGTAGTAGATTTAGTTGTTCGTTGTAAAATTTAAAACTAAAACCGTAGTGGTTATCGCAGACAAGATCAATGTCAATACTCCTAAATTACTTTGGCCTATATTCGGTTTTGAAGTCTCTACATAAATCACATCATTAGGATGTAAAAAATAATATGGTGATTTGATAATTGAAGGTTTTGTCAAATCTAAATTAACCACTACAGAGGCATCACCAACTTGTCGAATGACCTTTACTTTCTTTCTTTTTGCCGTAATATTCAAATCACCTGCTGCAGCTAAACCTTCAAAAATTGTCGCTTGTGCATTATAAATGTAGTTCGTACCAGGGTTTCTGACATCACCAAGAACAGAAATTTTGAAACTTGTCAGCTGAACCGTTACTGTGGAGTTCAATAAGTACTTGTCTATTTCTTGTTGCACTAAATCTCTAATTTCAGGTACCGTTAGATCACTTACTTTGATCTCACCAACAATTGCTAAATTGATCATTCCATCTGGGTCGACTGTATAACCATTTAGAAAGAATGATGCTTCGTTTGCTTGATTTAGATTGTTATTCAAAGAACCTATATTAAAAAAATTTGTTTGTTCAGGGTCTCTGCTTTGCACTCGTACACTAAGAACATCGGCAGGCCTTATTGTATACTCTTCCTTCTCGTTTAAGGACGTTATAAAAGAACTTTGTTTGCTTTGTAAATAATCAAGCTTCTTAGAGGAGTAACAAGAGGATAAAGAAATAGCCAGAAGTACTAAAACTATTCGACTTAATAGTGAATAATTGATTTTGGTTCTAATCGAATTCATGATGTTGTAATGGTTTTTGTTTTATTTTTTCTGATATTTAGATCGTTCCAAATGGAATCATCACTCTACTATATTGATCTCTATTTTATGGCCGTATCAAGAGGTTTTAAAAAATCATACCACTTGTCCGATATTATTTGTGTTTCAAAATGCTTTTTTGTGATGCGAGCCAAATACGGTTAGGTATACAATTTTCACATCAAGCCAAAGACTCCAATTTTCAATATACCACAAATCATGATTCACTCGCTCGTTCTTTTGTTCCGCAGTTTTTGTAGGTCCTCGCCATCCGTTTACTTGTGCCCAACCCGTTATACCAGGTTTGACATAGCTTCTTACCATATAATTTTTCACACTATTTCTCATATCATTCTGTAAATTGATACGATGAGGCCTTGGACCAATTACACTCATATCGCCTTTCAAAACATTAAAGAACTGGGGTAATTCGTCTAAATCAGCTTTTCTCAAAAACTTACCTACCCTTGTTATTCTTGGGTCGTTAACTTCTGTAGACTTTGTACCATTCATGGGGTCTTCACAGACAGACATAGTTCTAAATTTATAGCATTTAAAAGTTTTATTAGCCTCTCCTTTTCTATAGGGAGTATAAAATATTGGACCTTTATTATCCAAATAAATTAATATTCCGACGAGCAGAAAAAGCGGTGAAAAAACGATCAATACAAATAAGGCAAAAAGAAAGTCAAACAAACGTTTTAAAATGGTCAAATTAAAATTATCTAAGGGAGATTGACGGAGTTTAAAAACTGCAAGATCACCCATAGTAACAGCTTTATAATTTTTAGACATTAACAAAGGGTTTTCCGGTATCAGTTTTACTCGCACGCCAAACTCATCCGCAATTTTCACCGCTTCCATTATTTTTTCTCGTTTCAGATTAGACATATCGATAAAGATCTCATCAATTGAATGCTTATTCAGAACCTTCGGCAAATCCTTGATATCACTAAATATGTCCAAATCTAGCTTATTAGCAGACTTTTTGTTTTTACCTTCTATATAGCCCATAATATTATAGCCATACTGAGTCATCGCATTCGTAAAGCCAATCAAATTTTCATCTTCATATCTAGAACCAATCAGTAACGTATTTGAAAAAAGATGCGATGCTTTTTTCTTCAAAAATTTCAACATATACTTTGTACTAATCAAAGCTAAATAAGAGAAGAGAAAAATTGGAATGATAAATGTTGAACGCTGAAAATAGGTTATTTTTAGTAAAACAATCAATGTAGTTACAAAGCCTACAAAAAAGAAAAGAGAAGTTAAAAGGCTCTTCAAATACTTGTAGTCGGGATTAAAATAGAATTCATTATCTCTAATATAAAGAACCACAAATAACCAACTTAGGTTGTAAATAACAAATAGTTTTATAAAATTAACCAGAAACGTACCCGTCACCAAAGAAAAATCTGAGTGAAAGAAATACAAATAGATGACCAGTACTACATTTAATAGTACAAACTCAAAGGCCAGTAAATTAATAAGTATGAATCTGTTTTTCGAATTCATCAGTTAGTTCAGGATGCGAAATTGAAGTTAAACACAATAAATGCCGACTATCTTGGTCGACACTATTGGCATTCTACACTTTCTGCTTGGTTAGTTCTCGTGTTTTGAATCGAAATTACTTTATATACCGACCATTAATGTAAATTATTAGATGAATGACGGATATTTCCTGTATACTACAAAACAGTATTTAAGGAATAACTAAAACGCGCTAAGTGGTTCTCATGATAAGTGTGTTTAAGTTTATATACTTTTATGGCTAGATACCTCGAACCACCGTATTTCACTACCTTTGGAGTGCTCTGATTCAGGATTTGAACAATGAAGGGAAAAATTTTAAAAATTAGTTTTAGTTTCCTAACCGTGAATCTGTTGATGGTTTTTTTGTGCAATTTTATTATTACTTCATTTGCAAAAGACAAAACCTTTAATGATCTCAATACGATTCCAACGAATACTGTTGGCATCGTATTGGGTACTTCCAAAAAAATTACTGGAGGAAGTCCAAACCTCTATTATTCCTACCGAGTAAAAGCCGCGATAGCCCTTTTTAAGGCTGAGAAAATAAAATTTATACTTGTTAGCGGAGACAATGGAACTCGATATTACAATGAACCAGCGACCATAAAAAAAGATTTGATTGCTGGAGGTATTCCCGAAGAAAAGATATTTCTCGATTTTGCAGGCTTTAGAACTTTGGATTCGATGGTTCGGGCTAAAACGGTTTTCGGTTTAGATAGTGTTACCGTTATCTCACAAGAATTTCATAACCAACGTGCTATTTATCTCGCTGATAAAAAGGATATAAAAGCCATCGGTTTTAATGCTACCGATGTTTCAGGAAACTCAGGTTTAAAGGTACACTTCAGAGAATATTTGGCAAGAGTAAAAGTTTTTATTGATCTGATATTAAACACACAGCCAAAATTTTATGGCGATCATGTTGAAATAAAGTAAATAACCTTTGGAAAAGCCC
>CALHCJ010000084.1 GCA_937936275.1 uncultured Flavobacteriaceae bacterium | reverse complement strand
GTATTTGCTGTAGCTGATGTTAAAAGGTTTGCCCGGAGTTTTAAAGAACTTGTTGTAATCCCTTGAGAATGGAGATTAGTTCCTGATGCAACATTGGTAAGAAGAGGATTACCAGCAGCATCAAGAACATCAACTGTGGTTGATAACTTTCTTCTAGCAATACCAGAACCTTGACCTGTTACAATAACCTCATCTAAGGCCTCAGCATCTTCTGCCATTTGTACATTAACAGTGCTAGATGATCCTACTACCTGCGATGTAGTTTTTTGCCCAATGTAACTGAATCGAAGCGTTTCTCCTTCGCTCACTAAAATTGAATAATTACCGTCAAAATCGGTTTGTGTTCCCGTCGTTGTACCAACAACAATAACCGATACTCCAGGCAATGGCAAACTATTTTGGTCGGTCACCGTACCTGAAACCGTTTTCTCTTGTGCGTAAGAGAAACTCATAAATAACACCAATAGCGGTGTCATCAGAAATGTCAATTTCTTCTTCATATTTAAAATTTTTGAATTAGTCGGGCTAAATATGCCACAAAAAAACGCTCAAACAAAAAATTTTAAGAAATTTGTTCGACGATTGTTAAAAATCTTAAAACATTTATGTTTAATTTACTATGCATGCATAATTATTGAATAATAATCATGATTTTAAGATTTTAAATGAATAAAATGTATTTTATTACAAAATATTCTCTAAAATTTACAAATACGCTATTTTTAATGCTACTTAGTAAATACAAAAATTCGAATGAAGCGGGTACTGACGAGGCAGGTAGAGGCTGTTTAGCAGGGCCAGTTACCGCAGCAGCGATCATATTACCCGAAAGGTTTAAAAATAACATTCTAAATGATTCAAAACTACTTTCTAAAAAGAAACGAATCTTACTAAGACCTATATTAGAACAAGAATCAGTTTGCTATGGTGTGGCCCATATATTTCCTGAAGAAATAGATAAAATAAATATTTTAAACGCTTCAATACTTGCAATGCACAAAGCGCTAGATCAATTGAACAAAGAAGCTAGTTTTATCCTTGTAGATGGAAATCGCTTTAAGGCGTATAAAGATATCCCCTCAGCATGCATTATCAAAGGGGATGGTAAGTACATGAGTATCGCAGCAGCGTCTGTACTCGCAAAGACACACAGAGATGACTACATGGAAAGGCTCCACGAAGAATACCCTATGTATAATTGGAAACAAAATAAGGGATACCCTACCAAAGAACATCGCAACGCGATTCGTAAATACGGTCTCACCAAATATCACAGAAAAAGTTTCAAACAATTGCCAGAGCAATTCAGCTTAAATCTTTAAAAATGATAACTTTGTAAAAACCAAAATGTAATGAAATTCAGATTTCTGACTTCGTTAATTTTACTCTTCTGTTTTAGTTGTGCAAAACAAGATTATAAAGAGCTACCGCTACTACAATATGTGCCAGAAAATGCCTCTTTAATTATTAAGATTAATGATTTTCAAAAGTTCAAGGAAACAATAAAAAGTCACTCTTTTTTAGCTGATTTAAAATCCTCGAAAGTTGTTAAAGAGATTATTCAGACCACGTCGTATCTAAATTACATATCATCAAAATCAGAAGGTCTTCTCACCTTTACAGAAGTAGGGTCGAACAACTTTGAATTTGCCTATATCACCAAAAATAGTGATCAACTTTTTTCCTTAGACAGTGTTAAAAACAAAACCATTGAAACTTTGGAATTTGCAAATGCAACCTTTGAAGCCTACAATGTAGATGGCAATATATTTTTTACCCTACATTCAAATGATAAAATTATCATTAGTTCATCAAAATTACTATTGGAGAAACTTGATGAAAAAAAAATAAGTACTCCCTCAGAAACACTTCTCAAGCTCTATGATAATTCTACCGACGCAAAACCTGCATCTATTTTCTGGCGACCGAACAAATTCAATGCGTTGATTTCTTCTGCCTTAAATGAAAAATCAAAACTAGATATTTCTGGTTTTTCTGATTGGGTTTCTTTAGATTTTACAGATGATATCGAAAACATTCACTTGAGTGGTATTAGTATTGCGAATGATTCTACTTGGAATTATATTGATTTGTTTGCAAATACCAAACCCGTAATTAACAATACCCTGCGTTTTGCACCTCTCTCAGCAGATGCAATTGTATCGTATACGTTTGACGACTTTACTGCTTTTTCAAAGAATAAAGAGCTTGCAACTAGAAATAAATTACCTGAAACACCTGACCTTGATGCTGTTGAAGAGATTGGAATCATCTATTCTAAAGGGCAGAAAGCGGTTCTCTTAAATACATATGGCGCAGAAATTATTACCGAATACTTAAAGAACGAAAAGAAGTCTATAATTGAATTTCAAGGAAAAGAAATCATATCGCTACGAAAAACTGATTTTATCAACCAGAGGTTTAGTCCCATCATAACAGATTTTAATTCTCAATTCTGTGCGATACTAGAAGATGCTTTTATTTTTTCTGAAACCTTAGATTTTTTAAAAGTAATCATGAGTAATTATAAAGATGGTAAAACTTTCAATAAAGGATTATTATATGAAAGTCTTAGCGAAGCTCTTGCAAAAGAATCTAGCATGCTATATCTCACTAACGGTGAACAAATTGACGCCTTTGTAAGTCAAAACTTTTCTGCAGATTTTACTAGAGACATCGCCAAATTACCACTATCAGATTATGGGTATGCTGCACAAACAATAACAGAGAAGAATTTCTACCACACGAATTTAGTGATACAAAAGCTAAAGAAAAAACCTAAAAAAAATAAGGTTTCAACACGTTTTAACATCTCTTTAGACGCTAAAATTGTAACAGACCCTCAGTTTGTTATCAATCACTTGAATCGCAAAAAAGAGATTGTTGTTCAGGATGAAAAAAACATACTTTATCTAATTTCAGATAAAGGAAAAGTTCTTTGGAAAAAACAACTAAGTAGTTTAATACAGGGTAAAATTCATCAAGTTGACCTCTTTAAGAATGGCCGTTTACAAATGGCATTTACCACTAATAACCAACTCATGGTGCTTGACCGCAACGGAACAGAAGTGAGGCAATTTACTAAAACCTTTGAGGGGGGAAATCTAAATCCTTTGGCAGTTTTTGATTATGAAAGAAAAAAGAATTATCGTTTTGTAGTCACTCAAAATAATAAAACTTTCATGTACAATAATAAAGCTTCTATTGTAACAGGATTTAAATATACTGAAGCGGAAAAACCCATTATTGCAGCTCCGAAGCATTTAGTTATAGGAAACAAAGATTATTTAGTTTTTAAATTAAGGGATGGTACGTTAAAGCTACTTAATCGTGTCGGCGATATTCGAACTAAAGTGACTGAAAAGTTTGATTTTTCTGATAATGAAATTTTTGTTTTTAAAAACAAGTTCACCTTTACAGACAAAACCGGAGTATTGTATGAAATCAATGACCGTGGTAGTATTAAAAAAACTCCTTTAAAACTATCCAACGATCATGGGCTTTTTACTACCGAACGTACTTTAGTTACCATGAACGATAATATCCTTACTATAAAAGATAAACCGATTGAACTTGAAATGGGGGTTTACACCAAACCTGCAATTTTTTATGTTTATAATAAGGTTTACATTTCTATTACCGATCTTCAAAACGAAAAAACCTATTTATATGATAGTCAAGGAAAAACGATACCAGGATTTCCAGTTTATGGTAATTCCAAAATAGATCTAAACGACGTTAACAATGATAAAAAGATTGAAATTGTTACTATAGAAGGTGACAGCTCTCTGATCCTATATGCCATAAACTAATTTAAGTATAAACCTTTTACACAAGATTCTTAACCAAGAATACACAAACTAACTCCATTCATAAGTCTACGAACTCATCGAAGAGGTTATCCTTTGTATTTTTGTACTTGAATTAGTGAACCCGTAATTTTAGTAACTTCCACTTCTGAGCAATATAAAAAAGCATATCCTTAACCTTCTGAACACCAAGATATTTTATGAAAAATACTGTTCCCACCATTCGTCTGATTTTATTGTTTTGTTGTTGTTTTATTTTTAGTGTAAATGTCAACGGGCAAATATTAAAAAAACTTGGAAAAAGAGCAGAGAAAGCAGCCGAACGCGCCGTAGAGCGCAGAGTAGAAAAAGAGACTACAAAAAAAACTGAAGAAGTTCTTGATAGTATTCTCGAACCTGGAAAAAAGGGAGAAGAACCAACAGACAAGCAGGGAAACCCTGTGCCGCAGAAGGAAGATCGTACGTCAAACCCCAATACCACATCAGAATCTCATCCTGCAACAGACGATTCTGAACTGGATTCTAATTCTTTAGAAATTTATAGTAAATACGATTTTATACCTGGGGATAAGCTCTTGTTCTTTGATGATTTTAAGAATGATTTCATTGGAGATTTTCCTGCCAAATGGAACACAAACGGTAGCGGTGAAGTTGTTACGATAGGAGATTCACCAGAGCGATGGATGCAGGTTTTACCTGGTTATAATACTTATTACATACCCGATGTAACTGCTCTTCCTAAAGATTACACCATAGAATTTGATGTTTTAGCTATCGGTATAGATGCTAAAACATCGTCATCAGCTGTTTTAAATATTTTCTTAACTGATGACCAACTTTTTAAAAAAGGAAAAAATCATATCAGGGCAGCTATTCCTTTTTGCCAGTATACTCCCATTGGTATACGAATGAAGAACTTTATCAAAAACATGGGCGGCCCCATAAATAACGTAGTCGATGCCGATATTAGAGAGGCGATAGTCAATCGACCCCATGTATCTATTGCAGTAAACCAACAACGATTACGGCTCTGGATCAATCAAAAAAAATATATTGATATTCCCAGAATTGTTGAAACACCAGGTTTGTTAAGCACCTTAAAATTTGGGTTATCAACAGCTTTCAAAGATGGCAAAGAGAAAGTTTTTATTACAAATCTAAAAGTAGCAGAAGGTGGCGTAGACTTACGTAGAAAATTACTTTCAGAAGGTAAAATATCTACAAACGGAATCCTTTTTGATTCTGGATCAGCAAACATTAAACCGCAATCTATGGGTATAATAAGACAGATTTCTCAGGTCTTACAACAAGATGCTTCTATACAACTCAAAATAGTAGGTCATACCGATTCCGACGGCACTGAAGAAGTAAATAAAACCCTGTCAAAAAAACGTGCAGAAGCCGTAATGAAAACTTTAATCACCGTTTATAATCAATCCGCCGATCGCCTTTTAGCAGAAGGCATGGGAGAGAATCAACCCGTTGATAGTAATAGTTCCGAGGAAGGAAAAGCACGCAACCGTCGCGTAGAATTTATTAAACAATAAAAACAGAAAATGAAAAAAGTAGTACTAAGTATTTTTATTATTATTTGCACCGCAACAACTCTTCAAGCACAAGATGGTTGTAGCAAATATTACCCTATGGTTGAAGGCTCTACTTTCGAGTATACCAATTACAATAAAAAAGGAAAAGTTGAAGGTGTGACCGACTACACGGTATCTTCGGTAACTGAAGATGGATCGGCAACTAAAGCCACATTAGACCTTAAGATGACAGATAAAAAGGGGAAAGAGCTCTTCAACTCTAATTATAGTTTTACCTGTGAAGATAACATGGTTAAAATTGATTACAAGTCTCTTTTTCCAACACAAATGATGCAACAATATGCGGAAATGGATTTGGATATGGATATTTCAGGTACCGATATTGAAATACCAAATGACCTGAGTGTTGGAAAAGAACTTTCAGATGCCAATGTCAGCATACAAATGAACATGAGCGGTATAAAAATGAACATTACAGTGGATCAAACCAACCGTAAAGTTGAAAAAAAGGAAAACGTTACCACTCCAGCAGGTACTTTTGAATGCTATGTGCTGACGGAACAAACTACTTCAAAAACCATGGGGGCAACCGTTAAACTGTCTTCGAAAATATGGCTAGCTGAAGGCGTTGGTATGATAAAACAAGAAACCTATAAAAAGAATGGTGATTTGATGAGTCGTACCGAATTGACTCAATATTCTAAATAGGAATTTAAAAAACCGGGGTTCACACCTCGGTTTTTTGTTTTATAATTTCAGCTTCAAAAAGTTGTTCAAAGTATCGAAGCAACTTCTGTTTTACTTCTTCTATATCAACCTCAGCCTTCCCAAGTTCCACATTGAGTGAGGTAACTGCCTTATCTTTTATTCCACAAGGAATCATTAAATCAAAATATCCTAGATCTGAGTTTACGTTTAAAGCAAATCCGTGCATGGTTACCCAACGGGAAGCTCGAACACCCATTGCGCAAATTTTGCGCGCAAACGGAGTTCCGACGTCCAACCAAACACCTGTTTCACCTTTGGACCGTTCTGCTTTTAAACCATACTCCGCTAAGGTCAAAATGACCATCTCTTCTAAAAGTCTTAAGTATTTATGAATATCGGTAAAGAAGTTGTCTAAGTCTAAAATGGGATAGCCCACAATTTGCCCAGGACCGTGATAGGTGATATCACCTCCCCTATTAATTTTGTAAAACGTCGCTCCCTTTTCAGCCAATTGTTTTTCGTCTACCAATAGGTTCGATAAATCTCCACTTTTACCTAAAGTAAAGACATGTGGATGTTCAACAAATAAGAAATGATTGGGTGTTTCAAGGCCAGCTTCTTCTCTTCTATTCTTTATTTTGAGCTTTAAAGTGTTCTGAAAAAGTTGTTCTTGATAATCCCAAGTTTCTTTATAATCCTTGAGCGCTAAATCTTGTAAAAGCACCTTCTTGTTCATAGGCGCAAAGATACAACCCCTAGTTCGGATTATTCAAAATCACCAAAGCTGCAATAACACCCGGTACCCACCCACAGAAAGTGAGCAATAAAACAATTAGAAAAGATCCACAACCTTTGCCGATTACGGATAAGGGTGGAAAAAGAATCGCAAGTAATACTCGTAAAAAACTCATTTGATTTGGATTTTGATTGATGTATTATATTAGTCGCAAATGTGTTCATATTGTTACAAAATCCTTTATTTTAGACGGATGTAAGCACAACTTCATGATTCGCAACTTACTTTTTTTTACGGTACTATTATTTAGTTGGGTTTGTTATTCTCAATATAATTTTGAAGGAAAAATTGCTGAAAACGTAGAGGGAGAAACGGTGTATTTATCCATTATTGAAGATTATCGTAAACTTTCAAGACCATATTTAGAACAGATTATCAAAAAAACATCCATTGATTCTTTGGGCCTTTTCAACTTTAAAGGAGATAATTTATCTTTAGACAACCGCATTTATCGAATACATATCGATGGTTGCTCTGAAGAACCGCACAACACAAATCATTTTTTCGGACGTTGCGAATATTCTAGAAGCATTCTATTTATAGCCAATAATAGAGATACGATATCGTTTCCTACCTCATTTGCAGATGAAGTTTTATGTGAAATCAATTCTACAAATCCTAAA
>CALHCJ010000083.1 GCA_937936275.1 uncultured Flavobacteriaceae bacterium | reverse complement strand
TTGAAAAGCAGCATAATCCTTTTCAGAACCCGCTAGTCCCAATGACTTGTTGTAGGTCTCAATAGCCGGCCAGTATTTGCTTGTCACAAAATAACTGTCTCCTAGACGCAAATAACCATCGTTGAGCTTGGCTATATCACTTGTACCAGAATTTGTAAAATTGGTAAAGTAGGTGATAGAATTATCATAATCACGTAATTTGAAATAGCTATATGCCAAACTGTAATTGATATCACTATATTCTTCTGTATTTCGAGCTGCAGGGTTCTGCTGAAATGATTTGAAATTTGCAAGTGCCTCATCAAATCGATTTAATAGATACAACGACTCTCCATTCCAATAACTCGCACGGGCTTTAAAAATAGCGTCTTCGGCACTACCTAGAGATTTTGAAAAACTTTCAGAAGCTCCAGCATAATCCGTATCCATAAACTGCTCCACTCCACGATAAAAGGCAACTTTCTGATACGTCGTTTTGCTAGCAAAACCCTTGTTGTTTTCTAACAACTCCATCGCACCTGCGAAGTTTTTAGATGTGATATACGAATCGACCAAAAGTTCTTTCATTTGGTTTGCATTCACATCATTTGGATAGCGATCTAAAAAAGTAGAAATCACCTGCGGAACCGGCTCATAGGGATTACCGATTTCATAACTTAAGCGTGCATAATTCAAATAGGCATCTTTTTGAATCTCTGCCGAAAAGTCCATTTGAGAAGCGTTTCGAAAAGCGTTTAGTGCTTCCTGTTTTTTATCGAGTTTCAAATAACATTCCGCCAAGTGATAATAAGCATTCTGTGACACGCTATTTGTTCCTCCAATAATCTTATTGAATTGTTGAATGGCATTTGCAAAATCTCCTTGTTTATAATACGAATATCCTAGTAAGTAATAATCAGTATTGTTCCATTTTCCCCTCTTTCCCTGGTAATCTTCTAAAAATATGGTGGCATTCTCGTACTGCTTGAGGTTAAAGTAACTTTCTCCAATAATTTTGCTTAATTCAGACTTTTCTTTGCGATCACCTTTAGCCATTTGTTGCTTCGCTAATGCGATAGCTTTTTCGAAATTACCTAGCTTGAAATTCATATCCGCTTGGTAGTAACTCATTTTTTCTTCTAAAATTTCAGGATCGGTAATTTCATCAAAACGCTCGTTTGCTGCCTCATAATCATCTTCCTGATAGGAGATATATCCTAAATAATATTTTGCTTGAGAACCATACACGGGGGAATCAGTAACTTTGTTCAAGTACTGCTCCGCTTCTTTAGTTTTCTTAGATGCGAAAAGGGAGTAGCCGTAGTTGAAATTGAACTTATTCATCTCTCCACGTGAGAGTGCGCTTTGATTTACTTTGTTGTACCATTTAAGCGCGTAAGGATACTTTCCTGTTTCAAAATAGTATTCTGCAACATCTGCAAAAGCCGAATTTCTTTTAGTTGATGTTGGATATTTTTCCACAAAATCTTCCATGAGGTTATCAGCACCCAATTGATTCAAACGAACGGCCGCGTTTGCTTCGTAATAAGCACTATTTGCTTTCGTTTCTAAATTATCTGAACTCTTCTTGACCTTGGCGAAAATAGTCTGCGCAGCCTGATACTGCTCATTGTTGTAGAGCGCAAGTGCATCCTGATAATCTCTGTCTTCGTGGGTGTATATTTTGGTCTCTTGGGCGGTTCCTAAAAAGACCATCCCTACCAATAAGGGAAGTATTGCGGTTGTTTTTTTAAACATAGCGTTCTAACTATTTACTATTGTAGATAACGGCAATTATTGCGCCAAAGTATATTGATGTGCTTCAAGGTTTAAAAGTTCTCTTTTTAACTTATTACTTTTTCCTATTTAATTCTCGTTACTACTTTCTCTCTTGTATTATCCTACAAAGGAAAAGATTTCTAAGAACGGTAATTTGTTATCCGTTTGAACTTATTACTTTTATATCAACAAAAAAGGCGAATGATACCACAAGTAGAAAACGAACTAGAAAAACCCGAAACCATATTGGAACTGAAAGATGTATCCATTTTTCAGAAAGAAAGTCTTGTTTTAAATGACGTAAGCCTAGAAGTAAAAAAAGGGGAGTTCGTATATTTAATTGGAAAAACAGGCAGTGGTAAGAGTAGCTTTATGAAAACACTCTATGGTGATTTGCCCTTGCGTGAAGGTTCAGGCAAGATTGTAGACTTCGATCTTCGCAAACTTCGGGAAAAAGATATTCCGTTTTTACGCCGTAAACTTGGTGTTGTTTTTCAAGATTTTAAATTATTACCTGACAGAAACATCAATAAGAATATGCGCTTCGTTTTGAAAGCAACAGGTTGGAAAGACCCTATAAAAATGGATGCTCAGATTGAAGATGTTTTGGAAAAAGTGGGAATGAAAACGAAAGGATTTAAATTTCCTCATGAACTATCGGGAGGTGAACAACAGCGGATTGCCATTGCAAGAGCGCTACTAAATAATCCGGAATTGATTATTGCTGATGAGCCTACCGGAAATTTAGATCCGCAAACCAGTGTTGAAGTAATGAAAGTGTTACAAGCCATTAATAAAGCGGGTCGTACGATTTTAATGGCAACACACGATTATGCACTGATATTAAAGTTTCCGTCTAAAACCTTGAAATGTGACGGCAACAAAGTCTTCGAAGTTGTTCAAAGAGCGGTTTAATGATTTGTAACAATCTGCAAAAGAACTAGACCTATCAAAAAAACTATTTATGATACTTACCACTAC
>CALHCJ010000082.1 GCA_937936275.1 uncultured Flavobacteriaceae bacterium | reverse complement strand
TCAAATTACAAAAAATTTCGATTTCAATATGTGACTCAATCAATCTTACATTTAAGTTGTTGATACCATCCTTTTTTGATACTTTCATAGCACATCGAAATCAGACATCTATGCGAACTATAATTGCCTTTCTAGTTTTTACTTTTTCAATGCAAATAGGTGCTCAAGGCACCCAATTACTAAGACAACCAACGGTTTCTGATACTGAAATTGTTTTCGTCTACGCCAATGACCTTTGGAAAACAAATATTAATGGCGGCACCGCCATTCGATTGACAAGTAACGAGGGTTACGAGTCATTGCCTCATTTTTCACCAGATGGAAAACAGATTGCCTTTACCGCACAATATGATGGTAACACTGATGTGTATGTAATTCCCTCTGAGGGCGGCGAACCCAAGCGTTTAACTTGGCACCCTGGAGGAGATTTCGTTCAGGGATGGACTCCGGAGGGGGAGATTGTTTTCCGATCAGGAAGAGAAAGCAGGCCTACCTTGACCAATAAGTTCTTCAGAGTTTCAACTTCTGGAGGGTTTCCTGTTGCCATCGATATACCAAGAGCTGCTTTTGGAGAAATTTCGCCTGATGGAAAACACATCGCTTATATTCCTATAACCTTTTGGGATCCGGAATGGAGAAATTATCGTGGTGGCCAAGCCATGCCTATCTGGATTGTTAATTTGGAAACTAAAGATCTCATTACAACACCACAACCTACACAAGAAAGGCATTTAGACCCGGTCTGGTTTGACAATAAAGTATACTATTTATCAGAGCGTGATTATGCGAGTAATATCTGGTCTTTCGACCCTATTTCTAAAGAAGAAAAGCAAATTACCTTTCATAAAAAATTTGATGCCAAGAGTCTCGACGCGAGTACAAATCATATTGTTTACGAGCAGGGCGGATATCTTCATTTGTTGAATCCAAGCGACAACTCCTCAAAACAATTAAATATTACCGTAAACGGTGATATGAATTTTGCGCGACCGCGGTGGGAAACTGTTAAAACCAATCAATCGTCAAACCCAACGCTGTCTCCGACTGGCAAGAGAGCTCTATTTGAAAATCGTGGAGATATTTTTAGTATTCCAAAGAAAAATGGAACTTGGAAGAATCTGAGTAACAGTCCGGGTGTAGCCGACCGTTCTCCGGTTTGGTCTCCTAAAGGTGATAAGGTTGCTTGGTTTTCAGATGCCAGTGGAAATTATCAAATGGTGGTCGCCGATCAAGATGGCGGTAATCAAAAAGTGTATCCCCTACCAAACCCCACTTTCTATTTTGAACCCGATTGGTCACCCGACGGAAAACACATTGCCTATTCTGATACCGACTATAATATTTGGGTCATCAATTTAACTACTGGTAAAGTCGACAAAATTGATTCTGATAGTTATGCTCACCCTAATAGAACTATGAATCCTGTTTGGTCGCCTGACAGTAAATGGATAGCATACCCTAAACAGCTCAACAGTCATTTTAAAGCTATTTTTGGATACAACGTAACTACAAAACAGACACTTCAAATGACTGATGGCATGGCCGATGCTATTAGTCCTGTTTGGGATGCGAACGGTAAATATCTATACTTCCTAGCCAGTACCGATTATGGATTACAATCTGGCTGGTTAGATATGAGTTCTTATGATCCAAAGCTAACTCGAAGTCTCTATGCAATAGTGCTTTCTAAGGGAGACAAATCGCCAACAGCACCCCAGACAGATGATGAAGAAGCAGAGAAACCTTCCGTAGAAAGTGATAAAAAAGGGAAGAAGAATAAAAAAGATACCTCAGACACTTCAAAATCAGTCACCATAAAAATTGATGCTGATAATATCTACAGCCGTATTGTAGCCTTGAAATTAGACGCGCGCAACTATGTCGCATTGGCCAGAGGACCCGAAGAAAGTGTTTTTATTATGGAAAGTATTCCTAACAAAGAAGGCTTAGACCTGCTGAAATATGATGTAAAAAAGTTAACATCAGAACCATTTGCAGAAAATGTTTTAGGAACAGCAGTATCCGCAGATCGAAAAAACATTTTACTCAATCAAAATTTTAATTGGAGTATTGTAGATACTGCTGGTAAACCAAAGCCAAGTGACGGACAGTTAACAATTGATGCTAAAGTAAAAGTTGAACCAACTTTAGAATACCATCAGATTTTTAGAGAGGGATGGCGGTACATGCGTGATTTTCTCTATGTGAACAATACCCATGGCGCCCCTTGGGATGATATTTACAAATGGTACTCCCCGTGGATAGATCATGTTCGTCACCGAACAGACCTTAACTATGTGGTCGATATTATGAGTGGAGAAATATCAATAGGACATTCCTATGTTTCAGGAGGCGATTTGCCCGACATTAACCGCATTCCTGTGGGGCTTTTAGGTTGCGACTTTTATTTGGAAAATGGTTATTACAAAATCGCAAAAATCTACAATGGTGAGAGTTGGAATCCTGACTTACAAGCGCCCTTGGCGGTACCCGGAATTCAAGTAAAAGAGGGGGATTATCTTTTAGCAGTCAATGGGCAACCTTTAACGGCTGCGATGAATCCGTATCAATTGTTAGAGCAGACCGCTAATCGTGAAACAATCCTAAAAGTAAACGGAACGGCCAGTATGACTGGGGCAAAAGATATTCTCGTAAAACCTGTAGCTTCAGAAAGAGGTCTTCGCACGTACGATTGGATTGAAAGTAACCGAAGAAAAGTAGCTGAACTTTCTGGAGGAAAACTAGCTTATGTTTATGTGCCTAACACCGCGGGACCTGGATTTACATCGTTCAATCGATACTATTTTTCGCAACAAGATAAAAAGGGGGTTATCGTTGACGAACGCAACAACGGCGGCGGTTCAGCAGCCGATTATATGATCGATATTATGAATCGTAAACTTTTCGGTTACTTTAATAGTAAAGCTAGCGATAACCGACCGTGGACGACCCCAATTTCTGGAATTTGGGGACCAAAAGTAATGCTTATCAACGAACGTTCCGGTTCGGGTGGTGATCTCTTACCTTATATGTTTCATGCTGCCAAAATAGGTCCGCTTGTAGGAACAAGAACTTGGGGTGGACTCGTAGGCACCTGGGATACACCTCGATTCATTGATGGTGGTAGAATGGTTGCACCAAGAGGTGGTTTTTTTGATGTGGATGGCAAATGGGCGGTAGAAGGAGATGGAATAGCTCCTGATATTGAGGTCATTCAAGAGCCAAAATTGGTTTTAGAAGGCCGAGACCCACAATTGGAAAGAGGGGTTCAAGAAGCCATGAGATTATTGAAAACGGAAGAATTTCAGTTAAAACCAGAACCTCTAGCTCCTAAAAAATGGAAACGCCCAGAAGGGTGGGAAGAATCCAAAGAGTAATTAAAAAGGAATTGTTATAGTATAATCCCCAGCCAAAACAAAATGGCACTCTTCAAAATTTGGAGGGCCAAAGGTTTTCATTTTAGCATTCGAAAACGCACAAGATTCTTTTGGTATACCCAAAAAGTTGGTATCTAATATTTTGTTTCCATTACCATCATGAAAAATAGATATGGCGTATGTGCCATCAGGCAAGTTAGGAATTGTAATCGTGGTAGTGCCTTTCTTTGACGTTTCAAAAGTTCCAGCAAAAGCCTTGCCTTCCTTTAGAAAATCATCAGCTTTAGCATAAACACCTACGGCGATGTATCCGTCTGAAGAAACCACATTTTCAGCATTTACAGTGAGCGTATTTTGAGAAAACCCCAAGAAAGGAGCTATAAGCAAGGTAAAAAATAGGACTATTTTTAGATGTAACATATGATTCTAGTTTCCCTTTGATATTTTACTTCGAAGCTCTATTTTTTCTTGAAAAAAATCAAACATTTCAATTGTTTCTAAAGAGTCTTTAAGGTTAATAAAAAGTTGTGAATCATCTTTATTTACAAGTCGAATTTTCTGCTGTTCAAAGTTATCTACGAATACATATACTTTTTTGTCGGTAAGGGTATCTTTAAATTCTTGGTAAACGCCTTTTCCTTTTTCAAATGCTGAAAAGCCATTCAAACGTTTCATAGGAGGAATACGATCAACCCACTCGATTTCATTCAGATCATCAAACTTTAGATCATGATAATAAATACCTGAAAGAATGGTCATTTTTGTTGGCTCTATACGCGTCCAATTTTTATAATGTGCTGCGAAGGCGCACAAACAGAAGATGAGCGTAAGCACAATTAAAATGTTCCAAAGCCAATGTCTTTTTTTTGTTGCCATAATTTATGTAGCGTTGCTATCACAACTTTCTCTATCAAAGATAGGATTTCGCACTGTAATCATAACGTGGGGTCTACAACAACTATTGTTATAATAACCTTATATTTAAAATGCAAAATTCAACTGAAATAATGAAAACATACATTTTAACAATCACACTGTTCCTTTCTCTATCTGTATGGAGTCAAAAGCAAATATTAGACCACTCCGATTATGCTTTATGGAATACGATCAAAAATTCAACTTTAGCACCCAATGGAGCATTGATCTCGTTTTCGCTTGAAAAGGGTGAAAAAGATAATTTTTTAAAAGTTAAAGATATCAATGGCTCCACAGTTTTTGAACATGAGCGTAGCTTAAAAGGACAGTTTAGTTACGATTCTAACTATATTTTATTTACTATCAAACCATGGTCTGATAGCCTAAGAGCAATGAAAAGCAGAAAGATTAAAAAGAAAAATCTTCCCAAAGATTCCTTGGGTATTTTAAATCTCAACACCAATTCCTTAGTAAAAATTGGGAATATAAAATCGTACAAGCTTCCAGAAAAATGGTCGGGTTACGTAGCCTATCAACTAGAGGAAATCGTATCAAAGAAGGGGGAAATAACTAAGGACGAAGAAGAAAATGATTCCATTCCCAAGAAAAAAGAAGAGAAGAAGAAACCCAAGAAAGTGGGCAAGAAGACTGGCTATCATGTGGTTTTGAGAAATCTAGACACTCAAAAGGAAGACACTCTTAAATTTGTTACCCATTTTACCTTTGCAAAAAAAGGAAAGTGGTTTGCCTTTACCTCCACAGGAGTCGATAAAGAGGATGAAGCAGAGGTCTTTGTCATGAACCTTGAAAATGGTCAACGTACCAAAATTCATAGTGCTAAAAAAGCACAATATGGGCAACTAGAGTTCAGCGAATCGGGTAAGCACCTCGGTTTCGTAGTCGATACCGATACGACTAAAATTCAGGTAAGACCCAATGAATTATTTATCTGGGGAGAAGGTAAGGCAAAAGCCGAAAAACTTGTCGATTCTGAATCGGCCCCCAATGGTTATCTCGTATCACCCCATGGTAAAGTGAGCTTCTCAAAAGATGAATCAAAACTGTTTTTCGGCTTGCGCAAACCGCCAATCATTAAAGACACTACACTCACCAAAGAAGAAATCGTAAATGTTGAAGTATGGACTTATGACGAACCACGCCTTTATACAGTTCAGGAATTACAACTAAAAAATGATACCGTAGCTTCATATCAAACCCTCATTGATTTAATGAATAAAAACAAACTGATTCCATTAGGTGATACAATATATACCGATACTGAAATAGGCGATGAAGGTAATGCTTCATATGCCTTATCACGAAATTCAACCCCTTATGACCTTGAACGACAATGGACAGGTAGGCGCGAATATGATTACCGCATTACCAATACTAAAACTGGCGAATCTGTATCTAAAATTACCAAAGCACCTCGTCTACGATTGAGTCCCAAGGCAAAGTATGCATTTGGATACAGCCGTGTTGATACGACTTGGGTTACCTACAATACTAGTTCTGGCGCTTATAAGGCTTTGACCAAAGACAAAGTTTTTTACAATGAGTTGCATGATTATCCAGACCATCCATACAACTATGGCATGGCAGGTTTTACAAAAGACGATGCTTCGATTATTTTATACGACCGCTATGATCTTTGGGAATTCGACCCAAAAACGGGAGAAGGCAATAGATTGACAAAAGGAAGAGAAACAAAAACCGAATACCGATACGTACAACTTGATCAAGAAGAACGTTTTTTGAATCCGAAGGAAAATTGGCTATTAAGCACTTTTGATGAGACCACTAAAAATTCAGGTTTTGCATCCTATAATCCGAAAAACAAAAAGCTTGTTACTTTGATTTCAGGTCCTTTTCGTTATGCAAACGCTCAAAAGGCAAAGTTGAGCGATCAGTTGCTGTTTACAAAAGAATCTTTTGAAGTTTTTCCTGATTTACATACTGCCGATATGAGTTTTAAAAATCCTACGGTAATCAGCGATGCAAACCCACAACAAAAGGACTATAACTGGGGCACCATTGAATTGGTAGATTTTACCTCGCTTGATGGAAAAGCTTTAAAGGGTTTATTGGTAAAACCTGAAAATTTCGATCCTCAAAAGAAGTATCCTATGTTGGTTAACTTTTATGAACGCAATACGAACAATCTAAATCGCCACAGAGCACCAAGAGCAGAACGATCTTCTATAAATTATAGTTTTTACACAAGCCGTGGGTATGTTATTTTTAATCCTGATATTGAATATCGCGAGGGCTACCCTGGTGAAAGTGCTTATAACTGTGTGATTCCTGGGGTAACTTCTTTAATCGAAAAAGGATTTATTGATAAAGAAAATATTGGTGTTCAAGGTCATAGTTGGGGTGGGTATCAAATTGCCTATCTGGTCACGAAAACAGATATTTTCAAAGCTGCCGAATCTGGTGCACCTGTACCCAATATGATTAGTGCATATGGCGGAATTCGTTGGTGGACCGGCCTCAGTCGACAATTTCAGTATGAACATACCCAAAGTAGAATAGGCGGTACACCTTGGGAATATCCCAGTCGGTATATTGAGAACTCACCCATTTTCAATATCGATAAAATCAATACACCCTTGTTGGTGATGCATAATGATGCAGACGGACATGTACCTTGGTATCAAGGTATCGAGTTTTTTGTTAGTCTACGTCGTTTAGGAAAACCGTCTTGGTTTTTAAACTATAATGGAGAACCACATTGGCCGCTAAAACAACAAAACCGAAATGATTTTAATATACGAATGGCTCAGTTTTTTGATTATTATTTGAAAGGTGCTCAAAAACCTATGTGGATGCAAAGAGGGGTGCCTGCAATAGAAAAAGGGATAAATCAGGGCTACGAATTGATAGAGTCTCGTAAGAACTAATAAGGATTGCTATTTAAAATTATACACCATTCCTAATTGGGCAACATTCGAATAGAAGTTCTCAATCGTATAAACTTCAAAACCAGCATGTAGTGTGGTGAAATTTTGAATTCGGTAAGATAAATTACCTGTATATCTTTCAAAGCTCGCCTGATTCATTTCTCCAAATAGAGAAGCGTCAGCAATCATCTGAAATTTACTTGTGTTCGACCCTAAAACAAAAGCAACACCTCCGCCTCCAAACAAACGTTTTTCTGCCATCCAATACGGGTAACTATCACGTCGGTTCACTGTGCCTCTGCTATAGCCTAATTCTATTAAGGGTGAAATCTCAAAATTACTAGTTGCACTAAAGTTATATTCTGTTCGTGTTGATATCGCAACATCTATTTGCTGATCAGAATAATAGTTGCTTTCAAATAAAGCTATTTGTTTCAAATTCGTATTCCATAGAAATTCAAGAGAGCTAGCCAACTGAGTTCTATAAATTTTAAGAATATGTGCGGGTCCATTGCGCACTGGAAAGTATTCGACACCTAAATTATAGTGCTGTCTTTCTTTTTTCCAAAATGCATTTAACCCCAATTGATAATAGGTATCACCTCTATTATCACGTTCTGTCCTACCCCTTAGCGAATACCTAAACGGTTTCGTTTCTTTGCTTCGAAAACGGTATTCAAAGCCATATACCTCTAATCTGGTATTCACCGTATTTACAAAAGTGAAGTTTAAGGGATACATTGTGCTCTGCGTACCTGAAAAGGTATGAATATTCAAGCCTTTATCAAACAGATTAAAGCTGACCATATTAGCTAGTGTACTCGGTTGAAATTGATTGTTTATTGCATAGGTATCTGTGCTAACCGAATTACCTTGTTCTATGCGAGTATATTTGGTAACATCTTTGCTAATGTAGCGCACTTGAATTTCTTTGAAAGGAATACTATAGTTATCATTTCTTTCTTTACTGAAAACAATTTTACGTTTAGAGGGAGATTTTATTACCGAATCAGTAGTCGTTTTAGTATAATCTGAAATCAATCTATCAATTTTTCCTTTCTGGTTTAAACTTAAAGATCTCTCTTCTTGAAAGAACGCAACAGAAGATTGGTTTACTCCAAAACAAAATATAATAAAAAGCATGAAGTGTTCTAGCCTTCCAGACATCGGGATGAATTAATTCATTTTCAATTTGAAAAATGACCTTGTTCTTAAGCCACTATTCAGAATCTTGTAAGAAAATGAATTAATACGAACGCACCGCTTAAATTAGCTAAACTGGTAATTTCGTCTGTAAAGGGTTTAAATTGACAATTTGAAATCTATCCTAGACCCACATCCAAAGTCATCATAACAATAAAACCACCAATAAAACCCATAACTGCTATATCTGAATGTTTGTCTTGTTGGGTTTCTGGTATTACTTCTTCTACCACGACAAAAATCATAGCTCCGGCAGCAAATGAAAGTGCATAAGGTAAAATGGGCTGAAAGGCCATCACAGCCCAAGCACCAACCACTGCAGCTATAGGTTCTACTATTGCGGACGCTTGACCATACATAAAACTTCTTTGTCGACTCAAGCCTTGTCTACGCAATGGCATCGCTACCGCAAAACCTTCAGGAAAATTTTGCAAACCAATACCTAATGCCAAAGCTACCGCTCCGCCAATGGTAGCACCATCAAAACCTGCAGCAACACCACCAAATAAAACACCTACTGCCAAGCCTTCCGGAATATTGTGTAGCGTAATTGCCAATGTCAGTAAGGTAGTTTTATGCCAAGGGGTTTTAATACCTTCAGCTTCTCCTTCTTTAAAATTAATATGTAAATGAGGCAAAACCTTATCAAGACCAAAAAGAAATAAAGCACCTAAGAAAAATCCTAAGGCTGCAGGAATAACTTTTACAAAACCTTCTCCAGGACTCATTTCTATACCTGGCGCCAATAGGCTCCAAAAACTTGCAGCTACCATTACTCCTCCTGTAAAACCTAACATAGCATCCATCACTGCACGATTTGGATTTTTAAAAAAGAAAACTAAGGCGGCGCCCAACGCGGTTAAACCCCAAGTGAAGAGTGTAGCATAAAAAGCCGCCAAAATAGGGTTGATAGATTCAAAATAACTAATTACTTCTTGCATCTTACTTCTATATTAATTGCTTGTTTGTATTTTTTTGTTCGGTATATAAATTTGTAATCTTCCCGTGATATAAAAATCTTGATCCGCATTGATTCCACTCCCTACAATGGTGTCAAACTGTATGTTTGCTGTTGGTGTCCAATAAAAGGCTGCACTTATGTAATGATTAGGTGAAAAACCATCTGGTAAATTTCCGTTCAACTCTAAATATGCACCACCAATTGTACCTATATTTTGTAAAAATGTGATCGCATAGATATATGCCAAATCATTATTTCCAAAATCAGCTCCCAAATTATAATTCAATTGTGCACTTTGATTCGCGCCAATATTATGGAAAAAACCTGCTTTTAATCCAAACCCCAGATTATCTTGTTTAAAATCACTTCCTCCCGTGGTCGGAATAAAAAGATCTCCAATAAAGCTTATTTTAGGTAAAAAACCTTTCTCCTTTATCAAATCGGCACCAAGACCAATCTGTAATGGTGTATAACCACTAAATACATTATTTGGTCTTTCACTGTTCACTCGTACACCATCTTGCTGAAAATCCATCCCTACACGAATTTCGACGTCGTCAGACACTCCATATAGAGCTAATAGAGACCCAACGGTATATCCTATACTTTTCGTTTCACCTTCTTTAAACCATTCATAAGAAGATGCTATTTCAATTTGAGCCGCGCCTTTAACGGTACTCGTTGGTGACTCTGTTACATCTTGTGCTAAACAAGCACCTGCTACTAAAAATAACACCACTAATAGAACAAAAGAATCAGTGGTATAAAATTTAGGCGGTAATTTTGAGATAAAGGTTCGAAGCAATTTGATTGGATATGTGAATCTTAGATTCTTTAATCCGAATATATAAAGAACCATCGAATTCTTCTTTCTCTAAAACCGAAATAGTATCCCCTAAGGCTATCTTATTCTTATCTAAAAACTTGAGAAATGGTGGTGAAGAATCTTTCACACCAACACAGATTCCACTTGTTCCTGTCGGTATCTCATGCAATAGTTTTTTAATCGTCTTTTTAAACTCTCCTTTTTTCGAAGGAATAGGATCACCATGAGGATCAACCTGCGGATACCCCAAATGTTTATCCAATTGATCAATCAGTTTTTCACTCTTAATATGTTCCAATTGCTCCGCTACCTCATGTACCTCATCCCATGAAAAATCTAACTTTTCGACCAAAAATACTTCCCATAACCGATGTTTTCGAACCAAAGAAAGCGCAATTTTTTGCCCATATTCTGAAAGACTAACCCCTTTATAAGGTTTGTAGTTAGCCACCCCCTTTTCAGAAAGCTTTTTAACCATATCAGTCACTGAAGAAGGCTTAGTTTCCATTTGTTCAGCCACCGCATTTGTAGATACCATAGTATTCTCTCCCTTACCTAAATGATAAATCGCCTTAATGTAGTCTTCTTCAGAAAGTGTCATTGAAAATAAGCTTTAAACAAAAATACATTTTTATATATAAAAACAAATATTTAGTTTTGTCTAAATATTATTTTACGATTATAAAAAAATAAAATTTGAGAAGAGAAAACATCTTTCGTCTTATATTAGCCAGCTTGCTTTTGAGTTTTTACATGGCTCACGCACAAAATACTGAAGTACACGGTATTGTTTCAGACGAACTTTCTCCTATTGCATTTGCTAACATTTATTTGGAAGGAACTACAATTGGAACATCTTCTGATGAAGAGGGAAATTATGTCTTAAAAAATATACCAGCAGGAACCTACAAGCTCAAAGCTAAAGTTCTAGGATATCGAAACTTCTCAAAAAATATTAGGATTACAAACAACAGTAAGCTATCTGTTCCTATCTTCTTGACGGCCTCTTCCGAACAACTCGAAGAAACCGTAGTCACAGGTACTTTAAAAGCAGTAAGTCGTTCTGAAAGTCCCGTTCCGGTAGAAGTATATAGTCCGACTTTTTTGAAAAAAAATCCCACGGCTAGTATTTTCGAAGCTTTACAGAATGTCAACGGGGTGCGTCCGCAAATAAATTGCAACGTTTGTAATACAGGTGATATTCATATTAATGGATTGGAGGGCCCTTATACTTTGGTGCTCATTGACGGAATGCCTATCGTAAGTGGTTTAGGTACTGTTTACGGGCTTTCAGGAATTCCGAATTCATTGATCGAACAAATAGAAATCGTAAAGGGCCCGGCATCAAGCCTCTATGGTAGTGAAGCGGTCGGTGGACTTATCAATATTATCACCAAAAATACTTTGGAGGCTCCAGAGTTCGTAGCAGATGCTTTCGTCACTGGCTGGGGTGAATACAATCTTGATATTGGTGGTAAGATTGATTTTGGTGAAAACACAGACTTGCTCTTAGGTGTCAACTACTTTAATTACGACGAACTGATTGATAATAATGGTGATAATTTTACAGATTTAACGCTGCAAGATCGAATTTCTGTCTTTCAAAAATGGAATTTTCAACGGAAAGACAATCGTATTTTTTCATTAGCAGGCCGCTTTTTTTATGAAGATCGATGGGGCGGAGAATTACAATGGACTCCTGAATTTCGGGGTGGTGATGAAATCTACGGGGAAAGCATTTACACAAGAAGATGGGAAGTCTTAGGAAAATATCAACTACCACTAAAAGAAAAGTTATTGCTTACATTTTCTTATAACGATCATGCTCAAAATTCTGTTTATGGAGATACCCCATATATCGCAGATCAACGCATTGGTTTTACACAGCTCACTTGGGATAAAAAGGTCGGTAAACATGATTTTCTAATGGGGAGTGCATTACGTTACAATTATTATGACGATAATACCACAGCTACTGTCTCTGCCGATGAAGTCACAATTCCAAGTTTGTTTGCTCAAGACGAAATTCAATTAGCTCAAAAACACTCCCTATTGCTTGGTATTCGTTATGATTACGACCGAAGACACGGTTCAATCTATACCCCTAGAACTGCATACCGTTGGAAAATGACTGATAATGATATTCTTCGTTTAAATGCAGGTACAGGTTTTAGAGTGGTCAACCTTTTCACTGAAGAACATGCTGCTTTAACTGGTGCACGAGATGTTATCGTTACCGATGCCCTAGAACCTGAACAATCATTCAATATCAACTTTAACTATTTGAAAAAAATCTATGCGGACAACGGAACATTTATTACGCTTGACGCTTCTCTTTTCTATACGAACTTTAGCAACGCCATTTTACCAGACTACGATACCAACCCGAATCAAATTATATATGATAATCTAGACGGAACATCAGTTTCACAAGGTTTTAGTGCAAATGTCGATGCTGTTTTTCCTTCCGGATTTAAATTTTCGCTTGGAGCCACTTTACAAGACGTTAGTCAAACTGAAAACGGAATTAAAAGTCGACAAATATTAACGGAAAGCTATACAGGGACTTGGAGTTTTGGCTACAACTTCAAATCTATCAGCCTCAACGTAGACTACACAGGAAACCTTTATGGTCCGATGCGTCTGCCTACCTTAGGTGAAAATGATCCAAGAAGTGATTTCTCTCCTGTTTGGAGTATTCAAAATATTCAATTTACTTGGAAGGGACTCGATAATTTTGAACTCTACGGAGGTATCAAAAACCTCTTAGACTGGACGCCTAACCGTGGTAACCCTTTCATCATCGCTCGTGCTAATGACCCTTTTGATAGCAATGTGGTTTTTGATAACAATGGAGATGCCGTAGCCACGGCAGATAATCCAAATGCGTTAACATTTGATCCTTCCTATGTGTATGGGCCAAACCAAGGTATACGAGGTTTCTTCGGCCTACGGTATCGCTTGAACTAGTTTTAATACCTATTTTTGAAGGAATAAATCTCCAATTTTTGGACAAATCTTCTACTTTTGATTACATCATAATCGGCGCTGGTGCGGCAGGATTAATGCTTGCAGACACTATGCTATCTGATGATTTTTTCTCTGGGAAGTCTATTTTACTCTTAGACAAAGATTTAAAACAATCCAACGACCGTACGTGGTGCTTTTGGGAAAAAGGAAAAGGTCAATTTGATACACTGGTTCATAAAAAATGGAATCACGTGTATTTCGCCGGGCAGAAATTTTCAAAGCGCTTCAATATCAATCCTTACACTTATAAAATGGTACGAGGTATTGATTTTTATGCATCTGTATTTCATAATATTGAAGCTTCTTCTAGAATTACATTTAAACGGTCAGAAGTCATTTCCGTTGAAGACAATGGGCATCATGTCACCGTGTCAACAGGTAACGAAGTTTTTTCGGGGCAGAAGGCCTTCAACAGTATTTTCGATTATAAAATGGCAACGCATCAAAAGAAGTATCCAGTGTTGCAGCAGCACTTTATTGGATGGGTCGTCAAAACAAAACAATCTGTTTTTGATATAGATCAAGCTACCTACATGGATTTTTCCATCGAACAAAAAGGGAATACCCGATTTATGTATGTGCTACCTTATGCTTCGGATAAAGCTCTAATTGAATATACCCTCTTTTCTTCAGATTTACTTCAAAAGAGTGAATATGAAGAGGCCATCAAAACGTATTTACTAAATAACTTGGGAGCTTCAGATTTTGAAATTGAGGAAACCGAAATGGGAAGCATACCAATGACTTGTTACGATTTTCAAGAACATCACTCAAAAAATGTTCGATACATCGGCACGGCTGGCGGCTGGGCAAAACCAAGCACGGGTTATACCTTCGGTAGTACTGCAAGAAAAATTCCGGCATTGGTGAACCATATTAAATCTGGAAAACCCTTAGATCAACTGAGCTTTAAAAACCGTTTTTGGTTTTATGATTTGCTACTTTTAGATGTACTACATAAAGACAATGCGAACGGCTATTACATCTTTGAAACTTTATTTAAGAATCGAAGTCCTCAACTTATTTTTAAATTTTTAGATGAACAGACCTCTATTTGGGAAGACCTTAAGTATATATGGGGTTGCCCTAAACTACCTTTTATCAAAGCACTAGTAAGTAGATTGTTTTAAACCTTTCTTCGCATCAAATTCCCTCCGAATTGATGCAGCAACTCTTTTTTATCATCGGAAATGGTCAGTCCTTGTAAGACTGAGAACGCTTTTTCCGTATAATTCTCAATTTCCTTTTGAGTTCGCACAGCAGCACCAGTTATTGAAAATATGTCTTTTACCGTATTCACTTTATCCTCAGAATCTTCGGGATGAATGGAAAATAAATCTGAAAGTTCTTTTTGTTGATCTGCAGAACCTGACTCTATTGCTTTTAAGTACAAGAAAGTCTTTTTGTTTTCTATGATATCACCCCCTACCTGTTTTCCGAATGTTTTAGGATCACCAAAAGCATCTAAATAATCATCCTGTAACTGAAAAGCAATTCCTAAATTTCTTCCAAATTCATAAATATCATTTTGCTCATCCACAGAGGCACCCGCAACAATTCCACCCATTTTCATTGCAGCAGCTACTAAAACCGCAGTTTTATACTCAATCATTTTCAAGTATTCTGCCTGAGTCACATCATCACGTGTTTCAAAATCAACATCGTATTGTTGTCCTTCACAAACCTCAAGCGCAGTTTTACTAAACAACTTTGCCAAGTCTCTAAACATTTCTCCGCTGTAATTTTCAAACAATTGGTACGCATTAATGAGCATTGCATCTCCTGAAAGAATACCCGTATTGATATCCCATTTTTCATGCACGGTTTCTTTACCTCTTCGCAACGGTGCGGCATCCATAATATCATCATGCACCAATGAAAAATTATGAAATACTTCAATCGCCAAAGCTGCATCTAAGGCTTTTTTATAATCACCACCAAATATTTCTGCTGTCATAAGAACCAGAACTGGGCGCAGACGCTTGCCACCTAAACCTAAAATATAGGTGATGGGTTGATAAAGATTAATGGGTTCTTTGGTAGTAGTTTTAGACTCTAAATACGAAATGAACTCGCTTCGATAGTATTCAATAGGGTGCATTCAATTGATTTTATTCAAAAATACATCCAATTTCACAAACAACTTTAGTAGTTTTTAGATTCTAAGGCACTTCGTTTAAAAAATTAATCCTTAGAAAATGCAATAGATTAGAAAAGCTTCGTCTTTAAGAATGTAGGCCATTACAAAACCGCCCAAAATGATTTCGGAAACGGAAAACCATAAAAAACTAAAAACGTTTTTTGATGATGAATATCATTCACTGCGGGCGTACGCCAAATCTAGAATTGATGATGCTGCTGATCGGGATGCTGAAGATATTATTCAAGATGTTGCACTAAAACTATTCTCACGGTCTGATACCGCATCTCCAATTCATAATATAGCTGGTTTTGTTTACCATGCTATTCGTAATCGAATTATAGATATCATGCGGACCAAAAAGAATAAAGTTCACATGGAGAATGAGATGGAGGCTAGACTTACAGAATTCACAGAACAGTTCTATGGCAAATCTGACAATAGTTATTCTGAACAGATGAAAACTGCACTAAAAGAAGCCATTTTGAACCTAAAACCTGTTCATCAAAATATAATTCGAGCTATCGATTTTGAAGGATATACCTACCGTGAACTCTCGAAAGAAACCGGAATTCCAGAAGGTACTTTAATGTCAAGAAGGCATAGAGCTGTTGCTCTTTTATTTAATGCACTAGAAACAAAAAAAGAACATAAAAATTAAAATTATACCTATGAAAGACTATGTAGAACACCAAGTTAAAAGCAAGGCTGAGAAATTCTTTCGCGGATTTTTCAAAGTTGTATTTATGATTATTGCTGCAATTGCATTCCTGTTGTTATTTGGCTATGGATTTATGCTCTTATGGAATTGGTTGATGCCAGATGTTTTCGGCTTGCCAATATTAACCTATTGGAAGGCAGTCGGAATTCTTGTCATGGCCAAAATTCTATTTGGAAGTTTTGGGGATATGGATTCTAAAAAAGGGCCTAAGAAACAGAAGAAAAAGTTCAGAGAACGTATAGGAACTAAATGTGGAAGTGATTTTTCTAAATGGGAGTTCTACGATGAGTTCTGGAAACAAGAAGGAGAAGATGCTTTCAATGAATTTGTCAGAAGAAAAGACCAAAACGATGCCATTGAATAAACCTAAAGTAATGTTAAAAAAACATTAAACTTAGGAAACTTTAAATGTTTTTAAAGTTTCCTGTCCTATATTTGGCGCTCCAAACGTCATGAAAGAAAAAATACTAGAAAGAGCAACTGATATGTTTTTGAACTATGGTTTCAAAAGTGTTACCATGGATGATATAGCCAATGGAATGGGTATATCAAAAAAAACAATATATGCTCATTTTGAAAATAAGACTAAACTGGTTGAAGAAACGACAATGAACCTGTTTCATGTCATTGCCGAAGGAATCAATCAGATTATCGCATTACAGAAAAACCCCATTGAAGAACTCTACGAAATCAAAAAATTCGTGATGATGCGTTTGAAAGATGAAAAATCATCTCCGCAATATCAGCTTCAAAAATATTACCCACACATTTTTGCAGTACTCAAAGACAAAGAATATGAAGTAATGTGTGACTGCGTTGTTGACAATATAAAAAGAGGGCTTGAAATAGGAATTTATCGTGATAACCTAGATGTAGATTTTGTTTCTACTATCTATTACTCTGGCGTTTTTGCCATCAAAGACAACAACTTATTTCCGAATTCGAAATTTAAAATGAGTACTCTAGAAGATTACTTTCTTGAATATCATCTTCGAGGTATCGTTACCCCAAAGGGAAGAAAAATATTAAACTCAATCATCAATTCAAATCAAGAATAGCATGTATAAACCTATTTTAACCTTCTTAGCTTTACTAACCATAAATATTGGATTTCCTCAGGAAGAAACTACTAAGACCTATAGCTTTACTTTACAAGAAGCGATCGAATTTGCGTTGGAAAATAACTACGGCGCAATTAATGCAGATCGTGATCTCATTGATGCTAAAAAACAGAAATGGGAAACCATTGCAACTGGACTTCCACAAATTACAGGTGCCATTGGTTACCAAAATCAACTTATTCAACCCGTTTCTCAGATTCCCGCGGAATTTTTTCCAGACGGAGAGCCAGGAACATTTGTACCTGTTGTCTTCGGTCAGCCTCAACAAGCGAATGCCTCAGCTACCTTAAGACAGCAGATTTTTGATGGATCTTATATCGTAGGGGTACAGGCCACGAAAGCGTTTTTGAGCTATAGTCAAAATAATAAGGAGAAAACGGACTTGGAGGTAATAAAAGCTGTTACTGAAGCCTACGGCAATGTACTGTTGGCAGAGGAAAGTGTTTTAATTTTTGAGAAGAACAAGGCCAACTTGGAAAAAAACCTTTTTGAAACTACCAAAATTTATGAAAACGGTCTGGGAGACGAAGAAAGTGTTGAACAGCTTCAGATTACACTTTCATCTGTTGAAAATCAACTTAAAAATGCTTTACGATTAAAAAATATTACGCTTCAAATGCTGAATTTGCTCATGGGTATTTCTATCGAAGCACCTACTAAATTGGAAGATAATTTGGACAAGCTCACCCAACAACAAATTGATACGGCGTTGTTAGAGTCTGAATTCAATATTGAAAGTAATGTAGATTTCAAATTAGCTACTAACCTTAATGAACAACGGTATTACGAGTGGAAGTTGGCAAAAAGTCGGGCACTACCCACTTTGAATGCTTTTGTAAACTACGGAGCTAACTCTTTTGCAAACGGATTTGACTTCCTAGACAATGGTCAAGAATGGTTTGAATCATCAGTATTAGGTTTTGATTTAAGCATTCCGATTTTCAGTTCAGGAAGAAGAAGTGCAGGAACGGCGAGGGCAAAAATTGCCTTAGAAAAGGCTAAAACACAATTAAATGAAGCAGAAGAACAAATTCGTTTACAGTTAGAAAGCGCTAAAAGCAACTACATTTTGGCCATTGAACAGTATGAAACCTCGAAACAAAATCTAAACCTTGCTGAGCGTATTGAGAATAAAAATCAAATTAAATATAATGAAGGCTTAGCCAGTAGTTTTGAATTACGTCAAGCGCAAACACAACTTTATGACGCACAACAAAACTATTTGCAGAGTATGGTAGAGGTTATCAATAAAAAGACGGCATTAGAAACAATATTAAACAACAAATCCTAAGAAAGAACATCAATCTATAACATCATAATTATGAAAAAATTTATCTATTTGCTTACAGCGGCAATCACTTTAGCTTCTTGTGGAGATGGTAATCAATCTACGGTTAGTGATTTGATAACTGACGCTGATTTAGAAACACTTCGAGCTAAAAAAACAGAAGTATCGGCGTTACAGCGATCGGTTGAAAAAGACCTTCAATTATTAGACTCCGTGATTGCTGTGAGGTCTGGGGAAGAACGATTACCACTAGTAACAACTTTAACCGCAAAAGCTGAAAAATTTGATCATTTTTTAGAGTTACAAGGTGATGTTAAAACAAAACAAAATGTATTGATATATCCTGAAATGGCGGGTACTTTACAGCGGGTTTATGTCAAAGAAGGTGAGCGTGTTCGCAAAGGACAACTTTTAGCATCCATTGATGACGGCGGAATGGGTAGTCAGGTTTCTCAACTAAAAACGCAAGCAGCTCTAGCTAAAACTACGTACGAACGTCAAAAACGCTTATGGGAACAAAAAATAGGATCTGAAATTCAATTTTTACAAGCAAAGTCGAGCTACGAAGCTACTGAAAATGCGGTTAAGCAAGCACAAAGTCAACTGGGTAAATCGACAATACGCGCTCCCTTTTCAGGCATCATTGATGACGTCATTAAAGAGCAAGGTACTGTGGTTTCTCCGGGGCCTGGAGCAGAAGTATTTAGAATCGTAAACCTGTCTGATATGTATATCACCGTTGATGTACCTGAAAATAATCTTGGGGCTATTTCGAAAGGAAAAGAAGCAAAGGTATATTTTCCTGTATTGGGAGATTCAGTTATTTCCAAAGTACGTCAAACCGGAAACTTTATTAATCCAAGCAATAGAGCTTTTAGTGTGGAGATTCCTGTTCCCAACAGCAAAGGAAATATTAAACCTAACCTTTCTGCCAGAGTGAGCTTAAATGATTATAGCAGTGATAATGCCATATTGGTTCCTCAGGGTATTATCTCCGAAAACGCTGAAGGTGATCAATATGTTTATGTTGCCGTTGAGCCAAATGAAGATAAAGCAGTAGCCAAACGAAGAATTATTAAAACCGGTAAAACCCAAGGTAGTCTTGTGGAAGCGCTCTCTGGAATTAATGATGGAGATCTTCTAATCAAAGAGGGAGCAAGAACTGTAAAAGAAGGTCAGAATGTTCAAATCTTAAATACGGAAAGCAATGAGTAAGCAAAAAAAGAACGCTGACAAAGAATTTAAAGTAGCATCATGGGCTATTGACAATCCGTCTGTAATCTTTGTGATGATTGCTATCCTTTTATGGGTAGGCTACCAGGCGTATCAATCAATGCCGCGTGAAGATTATCCAGAAATTGTAGAAACTAAAGTCTATGTAAGTACCCCGTACCCAGGAAATACTGCTGAAGATATCGAACGTTTGATCACAGATCCTTTAGAAGACAAATTAAAAAATGTGAGTAACGTTGTCGAAACGAGTTCTACTTCTCAAGAAGATTATTCCATTATTACAGTAGAATTCGACGAAAATATCACCGTTGAGCAAGCTAAACAAAAGGTAAAAGATGAAGTAGATGGGGAAAAAGCAAGTGAAGATTGGCCAACCTTCAATGGCGCAAAAGTAGAACCTAATATTTTTGACTTGAATCTGGCGGAATCATTCCCCATTATGAACGTGAATTTCACAGGTGATTATCCAGTTGAAAAACTCAAAGAATATGCCGAATATCTAGAAGATGAAATTGAAAATTTACCCCAAATTAAAGGTGTAGATATTCGAGGTGCTCAAAAGAAAGAAGTGGAAGTTGCTGTGGATGTCTATAAAATGATGGCTGCAAAAGTTAGTTTTCAAGATGTCATCGGAGCCATTGGTAATGGAAATATGACTATGTCTGCTGGTAATTTAAAGACTAGCGAGCAGCGAAGAACTATTCGTGTATTAGGGGAGATTCAAGACCCTGATGAGCTCAATGAGTTTGTAGTAAAATCAGAAAATGGCGCAGTCTATCTTAAAGATATTGCCACCGTTAGTTTTGATGAGGAAGAAAAAACAACATTTGCTCGTGAATTCGGGGAAAGTGTGGTTATGCTTGACATCAAAAAAAGATCAGGAACAAATACCATTGAAGCTACTACACAAATTCGAGAAATTGTAAAGAAAGCGCAAGAAGAGTACTATCCTGCTGACCTTAATATTTCTATTGCCAATGATTCTTCAGACCGTACCTTAAATCAAGTAGATGACTTGGTAAACAGTATTATTTTCGGAATCATCTTAGTGGTAACAGTTTTAATGTTTTTCTTAGGGTTTCGAAATGCCTTGTTTGTTGGTTTTGCGATTCCGATGTCTATGTTCATATCCTTCTTCGTTCTAGACACGCTAGGTGTTATTGTTGATGGCCTCAGTTTTACCTTAAATACCATGGTGCTTTTTGGAATGATCATGGGTCTCGGTATGTTGGTTGATAATGGTATTGTAGTGGTTGAAAACGTATATCGTTTAATGAGCGAAGGCATGTCTCGTAGAGAAGCAGCCAAAAAAGGTATTGGTGAGATTGCATTACCTATTATCATTTCAACAATTACGACCGTAGCGGCTTTCGTTCCGCTTGGACTTTGGCCCGGACTATTCGGGCAGTTTATGATTTATTTTCCTGTTACGCTCTCTGTTGTGTTGGGGTCATCTTTATTCGTGGCACTTTTTATGAATTCGATGTTGGTTTCGCAATACATGGAAATTGGTGACAAAGAAATAAGTAAAAAAGGGATGATTAAGACGACAGCGGTATTAGTTGGTCTTGGAATATTAATCCTTTTTGTTGGCGGGGCTGTAAGAGGTATGGGTACCGTGATGATCTTTACGGCGATCATGCTATGGGCTTATAAGTATGTGATCAAAGGAGCGGCCAATAGTTTTCAGAATAAGGTAATGCCTCGTTTTGAAAATTGGTATGAGCGCCGTATCAAACATGCTCTTAGGGGCGGAAATGTTTATTGGTATTTTGGTGTTACCGTTTTGTTGCTTTTGGTAACGTTTATGTTGTTTGGAATGTCAATTGGTTCAGGACGAACTAAAATTGAATTTTTTCCAGAAAATAGTCCTAACGAAGTATATGTATATATCGAATACCCAGAGGGTACTTCAATTGTAAAAACAAATGAAATTACAAAAGCGATTGAAAAAAGAGTTTACGACGTTGTAGCCAGAGATAAATATAAAAGAGATGCAGATTATAATTACTTGGTTGAATCTGCCGTTTCTCAAGTTGGTGAAGGTGCTGGCAATCCACAAACTGATGGTGGTTCGGCATCTGAAATGCCACATCGCGGCAAGGTCACCGTTTCTATGCGCGAATTTAAATATCGAAACGGACTTGATACCGAAGAACTGCGCGGGGCAATTCAAGAAGACCTTACTGGCATTTATCCAGGAGTCTCTATTTCGGTCGAAAAGTTGAACGAAGGACCGCCAGCGGGTTATCCAGTTAACATAGAATTGCAAGGCAAAGACTATGACGAATTGATTGCTACTGCAGAAGACATTCGTAATTATATCAATAGTAAGAATATTCCTTTCATTGAAGAATTAAAAATTAACGTAAACAAGAGCAAGCCCTCCATGCAAGTTGTGGTAGACCGGCAAAAAGCTGGAGAACTTGGTGTAGCAGTTGGTCAAGTCGGCAATCAACTTCGACGTTCTTTATTTGGTGAAAAAGCTGGTGTTTATAAGCTAGATGGAGAGGATTATGACATTAATGTCCGCTTCAAAAAAGATCTAAGGTTTGATCAAAATGCGCTTTTTAATCAGAATATCATTTTTAGAGATCAAGCGTCGGGTCAAATCAAAGAAATACCTGTATCAGCCGTTGCATCTCAACGAAACTCTTCGGGCTTTAGTTCCATTAAACACAGAAACGGAAATCGAGTTGTTACTGTTTATTCTGGTTTGACAGCTGGCGGAAATCCTGCTCAAGTAGTAGCTGACATTCAAAATGAAATGGTGAATTACAAAGGTATTCCTGAAAATGTGAAGGTTGACTTCACTGGGGAAATTGAAGAACAAAATAAACAAATGGAGTTTTTAGTGGGAGCATTCTTTGGTGGATTAGCACTCATTATGCTGATTTTGATTTTTCAATTCGGAGGAATTTCAAAACCGTTAATTATCATGATTGCTATCTTTCTGAGCTTTATCGGTGTGTTTGGCGGATTGATGATAACAGGTTGGTCATTCGTCATCATGATGACCATGATGGGCATCATATCGCTTGCAGGAATTGTTGTGAATAATGGGGTTGTGCTTTTAGATTATACTCAAATTCTTATCGATCGAAAGAAAGTAGAGCTTGATATGAATGATAAAGATTTACTTTCAATGGAAGAAGTAACTCCAGTTATTACGCAAGCAGGTAAGGCAAGATTAAGACCAGTAATATTAACAGCAATTACTACGGTGCTAGGATTAATTCCGTTGGCTATTGGATTAAATATTGATTTCTTCTCGCTATTTACTGATTTTGACCCGAAAATTTATTTCGGCGGTGATAATGTTGTTTTCTGGGGTCCCTTAGCTTGGACGGTTATCTTCGGCTTGATTGTGGCCACTTTCCTAACGCTCATCATTGTACCTGTGCTCTTTAATATTACATATCGTATAAAGACTAAAGTACGAGGCTTTAGAAAACCAGAACAGGATCTCGGCGGAGAATTGCTCGCCAAGGATGAAGAATATGAAGTGCTCCCCAAAACGGGCACATCAAACTAAAAGCTATAGAATCCCTGAAATTTCAGGGATTCTTTTTTTTACTACCCTTTACTCCCGAATACTTCTTAAATTTGCCTTTTTAAATTTAAAATTCATGTACAGAAGTCATAGCTGCTGAGAACTACGCGAAGCACATATAAATCAAAAGGTTACTCTTTCAGGTTGGGTTCATAAAACAAGAGACAAAGGCTTCGTGACATGGGTTGATCTTAGAGATCGATATGGTATTACGCAACTGGTTTTTGATGAAGATCGTACCTCTTCAAAGCTTATAGAACAAGCGAGAAGTTTAGGGCGTGAATTTGTTGTGCAAATCAAAGGCGAGGTCATTGAAAGAGCTTCCAAAAATCCAAATATACCAACAGGAAATATTGAAGTTTTGGTGGAAGAAGTACTTGTTTTGAATACTTCTAAAACGCCACCATTTACTATTGAAAATGAAACGGATGGTGGTGAAGATATTCGCATGAAGTATCGGTATTTAGACATTCGGCGAAATCCTGTAAAAGACAGCCTTATTTTTAGAAGTAAGGTGTCTATGGAAGTTCGTAAGTACCTTTCTAATGAAGGGTTTATTGAAGTTGAGACTCCATATTTGATCAAATCCACTCCTGAAGGAGCTCGTGATTTTGTTGTACCAAGTCGTATGAATGAAGGTCAATTCTACGCCTTACCACAATCTCCACAGACTTTTAAGCAATTGCTAATGGTGGGTGGTTTAGATAAATACTTTCAGATTGTGAAGTGTTTTCGTGATGAAGACTTAAGAGCAGATCGACAGCCAGAATTTACGCAGATAGATTGTGAAATGGCGTTTGTAGAGCAAGAAGATATTCTTAATGCTTTTGAAGGATTGACCAAACATTTACTAAAAGAAATTAAAGGAATTGATATTACTGACTTTCCAAGAATGACTTTTGATGAAGCGATGAAACGTTATGGAAACGATAAGCCAGATATTCGCTTTGGAATGGAGTTCAGCGAATTGAATGATGTGGCCCAACACAAAGATTTCAACGTTTTTAATTCTGCTGAATTGGTGGTTGGTATTGCAGTCCCTGGTGGAAACTCATATACTCGCAAAGAGATCGACAAATTAACTGACTGGGTCAAACGACCCCAAGTGGGCGCATTAGGCATGGTTTATTGTCGGTGCAATGAAGACGGAAGTTTTAAATCTTCTGTTGATAAATTCTATGATCAAGACGACTTGGCCAAATGGGCAGAGATCACCGATGCTAAAGCCGGAGATTTAATCTGCGTATTATCTGGTGACAAGAACAAAGTACGAGCACAACTTAGCGCCTTGCGGATGGAATTGGCCGAACGATTGGGTTTAAGAAACCCTAATGAATTTGCTCCTTTATGGGTTATCGATTTCCCTTTATTAGAATTGGATGAGGAAACAGGACATTATCACGCGATGCATCATCCATTTACTTCTCCTAAGCCAGGGCAATTAGAATTATTAGATTCTGATCCTGCAGCGGTTCGTGCCAACGCTTATGATTTGGTATTAAATGGAAATGAAATTGGAGGAGGTTCTATTCGAATTCACGATGCATCAACACAAGCCATCATGTTTAAACATTTAGGCTTTACTCAAGAAGAGGCAAAGGCCCAATTCGGTTTTCTCATGGATGCATTTCAATACGGTGCCCCACCCCATGGAGGAATCGCTTTCGGACTCGATAGATTGGTTGCCATTCTCGGCGGACAGGAAACGATTCGTGATTTTATTGCTTTTCCAAAAAACAATAGCGGGCGTGATGTGATGATTGATGCTCCTGCACCCATTGATAACGAGCAGTTGAAAGAGCTAAATTTAAAGTTAGATCTTCCTTCTTAAATAACTATCCCGCGTAACAGCGGGATTTTTTAATACTTTTAAGAAAGTAAATTTGCTAAATGCCAGCCTTAGCTCAAAAACTATTTTCTAAGTTTCTTAAATGGAGGTACAAAAACATCTCCAACAAAACTTTTACCCATATTATGGCTGTGGCAGTGGGTTTGTTGGCGGGTTTGGCTTCCGTAATTCTAAAAAACTTAACTTTTTTCATTCAGTCTTCTCTTGCAGATGGCATCGTATTTTCAAGTAATCAACTGTATTTTATACTTCCTATTATCGGTCTTACTTTGGTCTACCTCTATGTGAAGTTCGTACATCGTGAGAAATTAGAACATGCGGTTTCGTCTATCTTATTTTCGCTATCGAAAAAGAAAGGAATCATTCCTTTAAAAAAAATATATACCTCATTAATCACAGCACCATTGACCGTTGGTTTTGGAGGATCTGTAGGTTTGCTTGGCCCCGCCGTGGCTTCTGGTTCAGCGATAAGTTCTAACTTGGCCACGGCACTTCATTTAAATTCTAAAACGCGTTCTTTACTAATAGCTTGTGCTTCCGCAGGTGCTGTAGCTTCTATATTTCAATCGCCTATAGCAGCCATTATTTTTGCTGTGGAGGTTTTTAGCATTGACTTTACGATGCTCTCAGTTATGCCCTTACTATTAGCATCTATTTCCGGTGTGCTTACCTCCTATTTCTTTTTGGGTAATGAAGTGCTTTTTGACTTTTCACTAGCCGATAATTTTCAAGTAAAAGATACCTTGTTCTATATTTTATTAGGTGTAGGTACCGCTTTCGCTTCGATTTACTTCACTAAAATGTACTTTGGTATTTTAAAACTCTTTACCCCTTTAAAGAGCCCGAAATATCGATTGCTCGTAGGAGGTATAGCTATTGGAATTATGCTTTATTTTATCCCTCCCCTTTATGGTGAGGGATTTGGGTTTATCAATAATTTATTGGAAGGAAATCACCTTTCGGCCCTAGGTAGCACCCCTTTTGATGATTATTTAAGTAATATTTGGGTTGTCATTGCCTTACTATTCGGTCTTACTGTTTTTAAAGCAATTGCCATGACCACCACTTTCGCGGCGGGTGGGGCCGGTGGAATCTTTAT
>CALHCJ010000081.1 GCA_937936275.1 uncultured Flavobacteriaceae bacterium | reverse complement strand
ATCAATATCAGCAAGCTTAGCATTCATTTGGTCTAACCAACCCACAAAATCTGAACGTACTCCTTTGTACCACTTGCGATTGGCATCCATCCATTCTTTATTATTATTTTTTTGAAGCTCTTTTAGAAAGTTGATTTGATTTTGAAAATCCATAAAGTAAAAATACGAAGTACGAGGTACAAAATACAAAGTATAAGCGTTCGAGATTACCTTATAATTAGAAAGTACTATGATATGCCCAATAATAGGTTTGCTAATCGTCTAAACGCCAATTAGAAACTTGATACTTTATATTTCCAACTTCGTATTCAAAAACCTCGATCACCTCCGATTACATCTCCGAGAGTTCCTAAAATACTTCCTTCACCCTTGTCTTTACCCCCTCTAGGTATTGAAGCTAGCACACGGCCTGCCAACCTACTAAACGGTAATGACTGAATATAAACCGTTCCCGGTCCGCGAAGTGTAGCAAAAAATAAACCTTCACCGCCGAACACTGTATTTTTTATTCCACCTACAAATTCGATGTCGTAATCTACGGTTTGACTAAAACCAACAATACACCCCGTATCAACTTTTAAAACCTCACCTACCCCTAATTCTTTTTTAGCTAAGGTTCCGCCGGCGTGTACAAAAGCCATTCCATCTCCCTCTAATTTTTGCATGATAAAACCTTCTCCTCCGAAGAGTCCACGACCTAATTTTTTAGAAAACTCTATGCCAACCGAAACTCCTTGAGCAGCGCACAAAAAAGCATCCTTTTGACAAATAAATTTTCCTTGTTTTTCTGATAAGTCAATGGGTAGTATCTTTCCAGGATATGGAGATGCAAAACTTACTTTTTTCTTGCCTTGACCCATATTCAAAAAGGCAGTCATAAATAAACTTTCACCAGTAAGCATTCGTTTTCCAGCGGAAAAAATCTTTCCTAAAACTCCCTTCTCTTGATTAGAGCCATCTCCAAAAATAGTATCCATTTTAATATCAGAATCCATCATCATAAAACTTCCTGCTTCTGCAACTACCGCTTCTTGAGGATCAAGTTCTATTTCTACGTACTGCATTTCTTCGCCGTATATCTCGTAATCTATTTCGTGTGCGTTCATGTTTTTTTAAGTTTTTTGTTGATAATTGTTAGTTGCTACTTTTTACTATTTGTTACATCTCAATAATAAATAGCTCTATACTATATTCTGAATATGCCAATAGCGAAAAACACGGGTCTATTAACTTTTTAATCTCACCGTCCACTCAAAATTGAATGTAGACACCACTACTCCATCGGTGTTCACTCCAACAGATTTCATCCAAATCGTTTGCCCTTCCCCCGTTTCGATTGTTTTTGCTAAAGCGTCTTTAATCAGATGACCATCTTCGCAGGTAAACGTAATTCTACCTGTGGCCTTTTTAGAAAAGTTTGCATTGTTATTCTGAACCAGCATCGAAATCTTCTTTCCAGTTTCCTGAATTTGAGTGGTCACCATGATACCCGTTGTGAATTCAGCAGCCATGCCTTGTACTGCCCAAAACATGGAATTAAAGGGATTTTGATTAAACCATCTATGTTTTACGGTAGCAACTGCTTTAGTATCATCCATATATTTTAATCGAACACCGCACCACCAAGCTGATGGTAATTTAAAGAATGTAAAAGTATTGACTTTCCCCGTAGATACTGACATTTTCAAGTATATTTTGGCTAAAAGTACTGAAAATAATCAGAATTCAATTTGTTAATATTATGTTAAATAATAGTACTATGTGTTGCATAGTACCTTCTTTTAGATATATATTTGCATAAGAAGATAATATGTAATCTATAATTATATCATGAGAAATTCATCAATCAATCAAATCAATCATTTCGAACTTTCTTTTGGTGGGGGTACATTTTCCACCGAAGGAGGTTTCGAAAAAAACAGTCCAAAAGACTTTTTTCGTCAATTGCAAACACGTGTCTCACTTACAAAATTTTAAGCCATGACCGATACTATAACCAAACACGAAAAAACTTTGTCTGCTGTAATTCACGCTTCAACATTTTCGAAGTTCTTTATCCCTTTCGGAAATTTTATCCTTCCATTGGTATTATGGACAGCGAATAAAAAAGAATATGCGTTTGTAGATTATAACGGTAAGCAAGCACTGAACTTTCAAATCAGTTTGCTACTCTACTCTATTGTTTTAGGTATTATAAGTATACCATTTTTCGTAGGTTTTTTACCCAATGTTTTTGATTTTGACTTTTTTGGGTTTCATCAGCTCAACAGTTTTAATCTGAATTTTGACAGTGACGATTTTAGATTCGGATCATGGATGATACCTGTCGGAATAGCAGGTCTATTACAAGGTGCTTTATTCGTTGTGAATATCGTTTATACCATTTTAGCAACTATCAGAACTAACGAAGGACAAACCTTTGAATACCCTATAACCATAAAATTTATCAAATAGTCATTAGGTATTAATCACACCTAGTAGGAGTTTATTTAACAATCAAAAAACGAGCTTTTCATCAATCAATCAACCTGTGCCGAACATGTTTCGGTATCCGTTTCATCAACAAAAGATACTGAAACGAGTTCAGCACAAAAAAACGAACAGTTAATCTATGCAGACAATCACAAAAAGTACAACAAAGAAGGTTCGGCATAAAAAGCAAAAAGAAGTTATGAACGTAGAAAACACAAAAGCACAAATGCGTAAAGGAGTGTTGGAGTATTGCATTCTGTCTATCCTTAACGGGCATGACAAATATGCTTCCCAGATTCTGAGTACCCTCAAAGACGCAAAAATGCTAGTGGTGGAGGGTACAATTTATCCGCTATTAACACGATTAAAAAACGCGGGATTACTCAACTATCGTTGGGAAGAATCAACCTCAGGACCACCAAGAAAATATTATACCCTAACGGAAACAGGAAAACTCTTTCTTAAAGAACTAGATACCACCTGGGACGAATTACGAAACGCAACCAATTTGGTAACCAAAAACAAATAGTTTAAAACAACAGCCATAAAACTAGATCCTGAAATCAGTTCGGGATATAAAACATCAAGAAATGAACAAGACAGTCAACATAAATTTAGCCAATGTTCTCTTTCACATCGATGAGGGAGCCTACAATAAAATGCGGCTTTATCTAGAATCAATAAAACGATCTTTTGCCAACACTCCTGGTAGTGATGAAATCTTGGCAGACATCGAAGCCCGTATTGCCGAACTTTTTCATGAAAAGTTAGCAAACGAAAGACAAGTTATCACTCAAAAAGAGGTCGATGAAGTCATTACCATAATGGGACAACCAGAAGATTATATGGTAGATGAAGATATTTTCGAAGACGAGCCAAGAGCAGCTAGAAACGAAGAAACGAGAAGAGTTAAAAGACTATATCGAGATACCGAATTGAAGTATGTGGCAGGAGTTTCTTCTGGGCTCGCTCATTATGTCGGCGTTGATCCAATTTGGGTACGCATTCTTTGGATTATTCTTACCATTGGTTCTGGTGGCGGATTTATTTTGTTATACGGTTTACTCTGGATTTTGATTCCGGAAGCTACCACTACTTCGCAAAAATTAGATATGCGGGGGGAGGATATCAACATCAGCAATATAGAACGTAAGGTCAAGGAAGGCTTTGATGGTGTTGCAGAAAAAGTAAAGAATGTAGACTATTCCGAAGTCGGTAACAAAGTTAAGAACGGTGGTAAAACATTTTTTGACACCATTGGAGATATTATCATGTTCTTCTTCAAGGTCTTCGGAAAATTCATAGGCATCATATTGATCATCGCAGGCGCTGCGGCAATTATAGGAATGTTCGTTGGTATGCTAACCGTTGGTTTACTTGATGTAATTCGAGTACCCGGAATAGACTTTTACGCTATGGTAAACGCAACAAATACACCTGTTTGGCTAGTTTCTACCTTTGCCTTTTTTGCTCTTGGAATACCTTTTTTCTTTCTTCTTTATTTAGGTTTGAAAATTTTAGTAACTAATTTGAAAAGTATTGGTAATATCGCAAAATTTTCTTTGTTAGGTCTTTGGTTAATTTCTATCATTATGCTTACCATATTCGGTATTCGTCAAGCTGCTGCAAGAGCATATTCAGATTCATTCGAGATTAAAAAAGAGCTTTTTGTACCCTCACCAGAAATGCCTGTAAATATAAATTTAGTTTCTCATAAAAAACGTACTAACGGCAGAAGAAGAGTTCAAATGGATGGGTTAATAATTGATAGAGATTCTGAAGGAAAAGAAGTAATGGTTCTTGACGATGTCGATATTTTCCTTGAAAAATCAGAAGATTCTTTATTACGTATCGAAATTATTAAAGAAGCGGATGGGCCTTCATTTGATAAGGCACTTGCTACGGCAGAAAATATTGTATACACATACGAAGTTGGAGAAAACGAAATATTTCTCAATGATTTTCTCACCACTGCGAGAAAAAATAAGGTTATGAATCAAGAAATAAGGGTTAATTTATTCATTCCTGCTGGTACTATTTTGAAACTTTCCAATGAAGAAAATTATCGTTGTTGGAGATTTCATTTTGACAACGATAGAAACTTAGGCGGTTGTGACCTTAAAGATTACATCTGGAAAATGGGGTTTGACGGTGAATTAAAATGTCAAGAATGTCCTGAAGAAGAAGTAGAAGTTGATACGGACAATCGTATTCGTATTAATGCTGATGGTATTGATATTAATATCAATGATGAGGACGGAGAATCTTTCAAAATGAAAATAAATGAAGACGGTGTTCGTATCAAAGCAAAGGACGAAGAAGAAGGAGTCGACATTAATATCGACAACGAAGGCAACAAAATTCAAATCAACGCAAAGGATGGAGACACTACTATGAAAAAGACCATCTCTAAAGATTAACAGTTCAGTAGATAAAATCTACAACTCAGTATAAAATACTTAGTACTATGTAACTAAAAAGTCAACTTTACACCAGTGCTGAACTTGTTTCAGTAACAACAAATAAAAACAATCAGAAAACAACAACTATCAAAAAACAACAATCATGACAACAATCGTAAAAATTGCAATCGCGCTTTTAATGTCCATCTTCTTAACTTCTTGCGGCTTTGACGTTCAAATTGGAGGTTTCGGAAGTGGCGAAAGAGGTAACGGTAACGTGGTAACCGATACACGATCAATATCTGAAGATTTTACAGAGGTTTCTGCTTCTGAAGGCCTAATGGTTTACGTAACTCAAGCCGATGAGTTTAGTATTGAAGTAGAAGCTGATGAAAATATTATTGACTTAATTGCGACCGATGTGAGAAATGGAAAACTCCGTATTCACGCAGAAAAAAATATAGGCCGTGCGACTAAAAACATCTATGTTTCTTTACCTAAAGTAACTGCTTTAGCAGGTTCGAGTGGAGCTCATTTAGAAACTAAAACTACTATAAAAACTAGTGAACTTGAGGTTGATGGCAGCAGTGGAGCAATTTTAGATTTACAGGTAGCTACAGATGAAATTGATATTGACGCTAGCAGTGGAGCAAATCTAGCTATAACCGGTGTAGCAGATGATGCTGTTATTGATGTAAGTAGTGGCGGAAATATTAATGCCAAAGATCTTTTAACGAAGAATTGCAATGCCGAAGCAAGCAGCGGAGGAAACATGAAGGTCCAAGTGTCTCAAAAGCTTTACGCTGATGCCGGTAGCGGAGGAAATATATCTTACTCTGGTGAACCAACTGTTGAACAGAAAAAATCAGTATCTGGTAGCGTTCACAAATATTAGTACAGAGTCAGCCTTGACATAATTATAAAGCCCACCTTTTTTGGTGGGCTTTCTCTTTTTAGTAGCTGTCAGTTTCTATATATTAGTACAAACAATTACTTCAATGCAGATTCGTTTACAAAAATTTGTACTACCATTAAGGCATACCTTCAGTATTTCTAGAGAATCGCATGACTATCAAAACACTCTAATCGTAAGCCTTTCTTTAGATGGAAAAACGGGTTACGGAGAAGCCACTTCCAATCCATATTATAAGATTTCGGTTGAAAGTATGATTGATGAAATTAAAGGCATCGAAAAAGAACTTAAGGCTTACCAGTTTTCTACACCTGAGATATTTCATGCTTTCCTTATTTCAAAAGGCTTAACTAATTTTGCCACTTGTGCTTTAGACTTAGCCGCACATGATTTGTACGGAAAGCTGTTAGAAAAACCTCTTTATAAACTGTGGGGCACCAGCAATCAAACGTATCCTATTACCAACTATACTATTGGTATTGCATCTATAGAAAAAATGGTTGCCAAGATGAAAGAAACACCATGGCCAATTTATAAAATAAAACTAGGCACTGATAATGATGTTGCCATTGTAAAAGAACTACGTAAGCATACCAAAGCTACTTTTCGTATTGATGCCAATTGTGCATGGACTGCCAAGGAAACAATTTTAAATGCTCCTTTATTGAAAGATTTAGGGGTAGAATTTTTAGAGCAACCATTAAAGGCTTCAGATTGGGAAGGTATGGAGCAAGTGATGCACCATAGCGTATTGCCCGTTATTGCAGATGAAAGTTGTATCGTTGAAAGCGACGTTGACAGGTGTGGATTACATTTCAATGGTATAAACATCAAATTAACGAAATGTGGTGGTCTCACCCCTGCCCTACGCATGATTAAAAAAGGAAAAGAAATGGGGCTCAAAGTCATGGTAGGCTGCATGACAGAATCAACTGTTGGTATTTCTGCGATCGCCCAACTGCTGCCCCAATTAGATTTTGTTGATATGGATGGTGCTATGCTGTTAAAAGAAGATATTGCCAAGGGAGTTACTATTGATTCTGATGGCACTGTAGGTTTTCCAGCTTTAGGAGGCAGTGGCATAATCATGAATTCATGAAATATTCGATAGATTCTTTTCCTGGACGAACTATTTCCGCTAACGGAAGGTCATATGTATACTTTGGAGGCACGTCGTATTTAGGACTTCAAACAAATTTAGATTTTCAGAACCTATTTATTGAAAATGTAAAAAAGTATGGCACCAACTATGGAGCCTCTAGAAAATCAAATATTCAGATTTCTATATTTTCAGAAATTGAAAACTATCTTGCCAACCTAATAGGTAGTGAGAGTTGTACTACAACCTCCTCTGGTTATTTAGCGGGTCAACTGGTTGCTCAGACCTTTAATACCGAAAAGTACGCTCTATTTTATGCTCCTGGAGCGCATGACGCTTTGCATGTATCTTTTAAAAAACCATTTGATTCGTTTGACACTTTGAACAAGTTGGTTCGTGAACACCTTCATACGAATCATAGTACACCTGTTGTATTTTTAGATACGCTAGACACCGAAGGGCTAAACTACCCGACTTTTGAACACTTGAAAAAACTTCCTTTAGAACAAATTATTCTTATCGCAGATGATTCCCATGGCATTGGTATCATAGGTGAGCGTGGGCAGGGTGTTTTTGAGGAAATAGAGAAACTAAAGCCAAAAGAACTTCTTGTTTGCTGCTCGCTAGGAAAAGGGTTTGGTGTTCAAGCTGGCGCGATTTTTAGTTCACAAAAACGAATGAATCAGTTGATACGGACGGAATTTTTTGGAGGAGCTAGTCCGGCAATGCCAGCAGCCTTAGCAACATTAATACAGGGCGGTACTATATTTGAGAAACAGCGTATTGCATTAAAAAATAACATTTTGTTATTTCAAAAAAAATTAGAAAAAAAGGAACAGTTTCAATGGATACCTAACTACCCTGTTTATAATTTCTCAAACCCTAAACTAGTTACATATCTTGAAAGTAATGGTATTCTTATCACGAATTTCAGATATCCTACCGAAAAGGATTTATTAATGAGTAGAATCGTCCTCTCCGCAGCTCACAAAAAAAAAGATATTCTTAGATTGACAGATTTGATCAATCGTTTCTAGAAATATCATATCCTCATTTTTATTCAAAAAAATTAAAGGCTTGTTATTAATACGGCTTTAAAATTGATAATTCGATAAATATTTTGTAACTTTTAAGTAATTATTTAGTGAGAATTTTTCTCTAATAACAACTTAAAATCTACAACTATGAAAAAATTAATAGGATTGGGTTTTTTGATGTTAATTCTAATTTCTTCAACTGAATTCACATCTTCAAAGCTGCAGACCAACGCAAATTCCTTGGAAGGAACTTGGGAACTAGTTAATCGTTTCAACTATGATCAAGGCAATGTAACGGATACCCTTTTAAATATAAATGGTTACCGACAAATCAAAATTTTCAGTAAAGGTAAAGTAATGTGGACGCGTCATTCACCTGACGACCCCAGTGAATGGTTCGGCTATGGCTCTTATACAAATACAGAGAATGAACTTGAAGAACGACTGGAATATGGTTCTGCCACAATGATGTCAATTCAAGATACCGTTCAAGTATTTAAATTTGAACTTCATCTGTATAAGGATGCCTATAGTCAAATCTCCTTAGATGAAAATGGCAGTCCAACATCATCCGAAAATTATAAACGTATCGATTGAACATCTTACAAATAAAAAAGCCGCTATACAGCGGCTTTTTCTATAGTTCTAAAAAGTTTAAATATTGTATTGATCTCCAACAGCTTCTTCAACAGAACCAACTTCTGCCAGATATCGCTCAGCATCTAGAGCTGCCATACAACCAGTACCTGCCGCAGTAACCGCTTGTCTGTACTCCTTATCTTGGGCATCCCCGCATGCAAAAACACCAGGCAGATTGGTTTTTGTTGTTTTTCCCTCTGTGATGAGATACCCAGTATCATCCATCTCTAATTGCCCCTTAAATATATCTGTATTCGGTTTGTGGCCTATAGCAATAAATAAACCAGTAATAGCTATATCTTCTTTTTCATTTGTCTGATTGTTAACCATACGAAGTCCTTCAACAACCTGATCACCCAAAACCTCATCAACTTCAGTATTGTAACGTACCTCTATATTTTTCAGACTATTTACACGATGCTGCATTGCCTTTGAAGCACGCATATGGTCTTTACGTACCAACATGGTCACCTTATTACAAATATTTGCCAAATACGAAGCTTCTTCAGCAGCGGTATCTCCAGCACCCACGATAGCTACATCTTGACCTTTATAGAAAAAACCATCGCAAACAGCACAAGCGGAAACTCCACCTCCTCGTAACTTTTGTTCACTAGGAATACCTAGATATTTGGCAGTTGCTCCTGTTGAAATTATTACAGTTTCAGCTTCAATAATCTTATCAGAATTGTCAATGGTAGCCTTATGAATTCCACCAACTTCAGTACTCAATTCAATAGACGTCACCATACCAATACGAACCTCAGTCCCAAAACGTTCTGCTTGTTGTTGTAGCTGTACCATCATAGTTGGCCCATCTATTCCTTCAGGATACCCTGGAAAATTATCAACCTCTGTAGTAGTTGTCAATTGGCCACCTGGCTCCATACCAGTATATAATAATGGTTTCAGATCTGCTCTTGCTGCATAAATTGCGGCGGTATAGCCAGCGGGTCCTGATCCTATAATTAAAGTTTTCACTCTTTCAATTTGCTCTGACATAATCAAATTCTTCAGTTCATTTTATTTTAGTAAAAGTAGTTTTTTTGGGCAAAACCTTACATTTAAGTTATCAAAAGTTTTCTACGATGAAAATGATGAATATTCTTTTCTTGGGCACAATGAGATACGGGTAAAATTTTAAAATCTTAATTTTATTAACAATAAATATTATAATTCGCATAGTATTCCATGATCTGACACTACCATAAAAAGGCAGGCATAAGCAAAAAAAATTACAAAAACGGTAGGATTTTATTATCAAGAATAAGACTTCTATAATGGATTTAACACTTTTAAAAAGTCATTTTGACTTATATTTGGCAAGAAAGTTGAAGTAATACCTCCGAGCAACAAAAAGGTATTGATAACGCAACTCACTTAATTTACCAGATTGGTGACTGCATAGACTTTGAACCAATGAAAACAAATAAACTAAGAACTATCGTCGTTGATGATTCATCATTACAGCGAATAGCCGTAAGCAAACTTATAAATGCCCAACCCAATTTAGAATTGGTTGAGGAATACAAAAATGGCATGGAGGCTTACAAAAATGTTGAAAAAAATCAAATTGATTTGATTTTTCTAGATGTTGAAATGCCTATTTTAAATGGATTCGAGTTTATCGAATCACTTAGTAACAAACCCCAAATTATTTTAATCACAGGCAAGCCAGATTATGCGGTAAAAGCCTTTGATTATGACGTTACTGACTATCTTCTTAAACCGATCACGAAATCAAGATTTGATGACGCCGTACGTAAAGCGGTTCTGAATTCCGCTAAGTTAACTTCTGCGGCAGCGGATGAAGCTCATATTTATGTGAATAGCAATCTTAAAAAAGTTAAGGTCGTCATCAGTAGCATTAAATGGATTGAAGGTTTGGGAGATTACATTAAACTTGTCACAGATGATACTAATATTTTAGTTCTATCAACCATGAAGGCTTTCATTGAAAAATTACCTCAAGATAAGTTTTTACGAATTCATAAGAGTTACATAGTAAATCTTGAAAAAGTTGAAAAGTTTAGTAGTGCACTTGTCGAAGTGAGTGGGCAAAAAATTCCATTAAGTCGGTACAAGAAATTACAACTTGAAGAGGCGTTACTAAGTACGGAGCAGCAGAATTAGCATAAAACGAAAGACACTAGATTAAATTCTCTGCAGAAGTTCCACCGCTAGGCTCCACCTCAAAGGCTTCGAGATCAATGTTGAATTTCCTTTTGTATGCTAGCGTTGCTTCCGCAATCAAAGTTTCTACTTTAGTTTCATGAACTATATTTAAAGTGCATCCGCCAAAGCCTCCTCCAGTTTGTCTGGCCCCTAAAACAAAATCCATTTCTTTGGTAAGATCAACTAAGAAGTCTGATTCGGGACAACTAACCTCATATAATTTACTAATACCCTCGTGAGCAGTGTATAAAATACTTCCAACAGTTTTTAGGTCATTTTCTTTAAGTGCCTCTGCCACCTCGAAGACCCTGTTATTCTCATCAATAATAAATGAACATCTATTGTAGACTCTCTCAGATAGCTCGGTTTTTCCCTCTTCTAACATCTCACGAGTAACATCTCTAAGAGAGCTTACCTCTGGGTTTTTCTTTTGTAGTGTAACAACTCCTAGTTCACACTCTTGTTTTCTGGTATTGTATTCACTAGAGGCGAGATTATGAGAAACCTTTGTATTGAGCATGATCAATTTATAAGGATGTATATCGATGGGAATATGTTTGTATTCAAGCGACTGACAGTCCAGCAAAATAACATGTCCTTCTCTACTCATAACAGAAGCAAATTGATCCATAATTCCGCATTGTGTACCAACATAAGAGTGTTCTGCTCTCTGAGAAAGCTTAACAATGTCAATTTTTGAAAGTCCTAGATCAAACAACTCATTTAAAGCATATGCTAAACCACATTCCATAGCAGCAGATGAACTTAATCCAGAACCGAGTGGTAGATCACTTTCAATAGTACAATCAAAGCCGCGAACTTTGTCACTTAGTTTCGAAATTTCATTTAGTACTCCTAACACATAATTCTCCCATTCCGTTTCACTTACTGAAATTTCATTCAGATTTAAAGAGAAGCCTTTATAACCAATGGAATACACATTACATCTACTTTCGAAACCATTTTTTCTAAGCTTAAAAGTAATCTTGTTACCAATTGCTGTTGGTAGTACATAACCCATATTATAATCGGTGTGTTCTCCAATAAAATTTATTCTCCCTGGAGAAGCAATGATAATTTCTGGTTTAAAATTTTCTAAAAACTGCATTGGTACTATTATTTTTCATTGTATAAATCAACCATGGCTAAAGTTGCAACGGTACGAAACCCTAAGTGTTCTAATGAAGAGTCTAGACTTGTGGCCATACGTGCCGAAACGCGATAACTTGCGCAATACGATGCATTACATAAAAAAGAGCCTCCTTTTATCACTTTTTCTTTTGCATACGGATTACGTTCATTAAAAGCGAGATCCGCTCCTGAAGGATTTTTTATTACTTGCTTTGAATTTGAGCGCTCTTGATAGTATGTTGTATTGTACCAATCGCTGGTCCACTCCCATACGTTCCCAGCCATATCGTATACTCCAAAATCGTTGGGAGGATATGATTTTACTGGAGCTCTACTTTCAAATCCATCAATTTTAGTATTACGGGTTGGAAAAGGACCTTCCCAACTATTTAGCATTTTTGATAGTTGAGACGCATCATCACCCCAAGTATAAATGGTATTTTGATCATTTCCTTTTGCCGCTTTTTCCCATTCTGCTTCTGTTGGTAGCCTTCTCCCTGCCCACTCGCAGTATGCCAGTGCATCTTCATAGGCGATATGAACAACAGGTTCATTCTCTCTTCCATCTATGGAACTTTCTGGTCCTTTAGGGTTTCTCCAGTTTGCACCAATGGTCCATGTCCACCATTGTGAAAAGTCATACAAATTGGTAACAGCTTCGCTTGTTTTTTTAAACGTAAGAGATCCTGGTTGCATAATGCTATCATGAGGTTTTGGCGTACCTTCTGGAAGTTGCTTTTTCATTTCCTCCCAGTCAATTGCAATTTCTGCTACCGTTTTATAATTTGTTTCATTTACAAACTCTTGAAACTGGCCATTCGTAACTTCTGTGATGTCCATAAAGAATCCATCGATAGCAACTTCATGGGCGGGTTTTTCGTGTTCCATTGCCAAGTCATCTTGCGGAACAGCACCTTGAATGAGAGTTCCTCCTGGAATCCAAACCATACCTGGGGGTGTAGCCACATGCCCTGGTTTCTCAATAATGATATCAGAGGAAATTTCAACTATACTTTCATGGCTATTTATACTTTGCTCTATTTTAAGAGAAGCGTTCTCTGTTTTTTTATTCTCTTTGCAATGATATAGCAAGCAGGTAAAACCAATCCATAACAAGATTTTCGAATAACGTGACACCGAATTTTTTTTTAAATTTGAATATAAAAGTACTTTATTTTTCACTCAATAAACCTTCTTGTAAGATGGGAATCGTAAAATCATCTAATTCAGGTACATCGCGATGCCGTTTAAAAATTTCTGTTGCCTTATGTAACACCTCTGGGTACAATTTTGATACGTTTATCATCTCTGTAGGATCGTTCTTCAAATTGTATAATTCTAGTGTAGGTTTTTTATCATTTTTCAAATTTTGACGAACCAACTTCCAATCTCCCATTCTAATGGCCACCTGACCTCCATAACTCGGAAACTCCCAATATAAAAACTCGTGTTTCAATTGATTTTCGCTAGAGCGTAAAGCTGGCAATAAACTAATTCCATCCGTATCATTAGGGAGATTAAAACCAGCAACCTCTGCGAAGGTTGCCAACATATCGTAATGTGCTGAAATATGATCACTAGTAGTGCCAGGCGCAATTTGATTTGGCCAAGATGCAATCATTGGCACACGAATTCCACCTTCGTACAAAAAACCTTTCCCTTTACCGTATTCGCTTTTAAAAGGTTTTGCACTTTCAAAGAAAACTGGATCTGCACCGCCTGCATAACTGGGTCCATTATCTGAAGTAAACACAATTAAGGTATTATTATAAATACCTTCTTCTTTTAATTGTTCTACCAATTTACCAATATTCTC
>CALHCJ010000080.1 GCA_937936275.1 uncultured Flavobacteriaceae bacterium | reverse complement strand
ACTAAACTTGCGAAATAAACGAAACTTTTTGTTCTGTAGGTCATGATGATTTGGTTTTTAATTCTGAAGCTAATCTACTTCAGAATAGTGCACAAAAAAGCCCATTGTTGCGAAATGGGCTTTTTGTGATGTCAAATAAAGCAATCTTGTTGAATAGCGTTTTTCGTTATCGGAAATATAATTCCTTTCATCGACAACACTTAAAAAACCGACCTTACCGAGTATTACTATTTTGGGTCTAAAATCATATCAATACGCTCCACAGCATCTTGCAAATGATATTTGCTCATATTGTCAGATGTTCTACCTGTGGCACTTTTGATTTCTCTTTTTAAGATTTTGAGCTCTGCTCGGGCTACGGAACGAATGTCTGATTGACTCGTATTTACTATTGTTGACTTTTGATACCCACCAAAATCAGGTTGCTTTTTTTGGTTTTCTGCGGTCATTAAGTATGCCAAGCGATCAATATGGGCTTTCTGTAAATTTCTACGATAGGTATCAATGGTTTTACCTGATCTCAGTTCTGACCAGATGCCGCGGCGTAAATCTCCCATCATTTCTAATAAAGAATAGGCTTCTTTACCATTCATGGTTTCATTTTCAATAAGGCGCGCCATTTTACCTAAACGTAGCATATTATTCAAGGTACGCTCTTGCATACGGCGAATACGTTCTACTGAACCTGAGTATTCAATTTTTGAGAACAGTTCATTATCTAACATCCAATCTGGTGTAGCAAAGAGTTGTTCTTGTAAAAACTGCATACAATTTTTTTGATGCTCTTTTGGCACGTGTGTGTAAACAGCTCCTTCTTGTTCATAGGTTTTGTGATGTTCATAAACGCCTCCAATATTGTTAGAGACATGCCCCATGTACCTATTATATTGAGAGAGCACTTGTCCATATAGTGTTTTCAAATCGTCGTAGTCTTTTCCGTCTTCTGCAGTCCACTCCCCCAATGTCGGAACGATACGTTTTAAATTTTCTATTCCATAATTCCCTGCTTTTATTGCATCATCACCTAAATCTTCTGTTTGCGAACTAGGGTCAACAATATCACCTACTTGTTGATGACCGAAGCGATACATTGGGTCTCCGGCGTGTTTTAAAATCCAAGCATCCAAAGTACTTTTTTCATCTTCAGCGCTTTTATCTAAGATTGGTTTATAGCCCCAACGAATGGCATGTTTATCGTAAACGCCAATATCTGGCATTAATGCAACACCTTCATCACCAGGTTGCGCAATGTAGTTGAAGCGAGCATAGTCCATTATAGAAGGAGCCGTGCCGTATTTTTTAGTAAATTCTGCTGAGCGTAGTGAATCTACGGGGTAGGCAACACTACTTCCCATATTGTGAGGCAGCCCTAAAGTGTGACCAACTTCGTGAGAAGACACAAAACGAATCAAGCGCCCCATCACTTCATCTTTAAAGGCTACACCCCGAGCATCAGGATTGATCGCTGCTGTCTGCACAAAGTACCAATTGCGTAGCAAAGTCATTACATTATGATACCAATTAATGTCAGATTCTAATATCTCTCCACTACGAGGGTCACTAACATGAGGTCCGTTAGCATTTGGAATAGGAGAAGCTAAATAGCGAACAACAGAATAGCGAACATCTTCTGGTGACCATTCGGGGTCTTCTTCTTTCGTTGGTGGATCTTTTGCGATAATAGCATTTTTGAATCCAGCCGCTTCAAAAGCCACTTGCCAATCTTCAATTCCCTTTTTAATAAAAGGAACCCATTGTTTTGGTGTTGCCCGGTCTACATAATACACAATCTGCTTTTTGGGCTCAACCAATTCGCCAGCTTCATATTTAGCCTTGTCTTCTTCTTTAACTTCTAATCTCCAACGATCTAAAAATCGTATGACTTTACTTTCTTGAGCATCTGGGCCGTAATCAACTTGTCCTCGAGCAAACCACCCAACACGACGATCGAAATACCGTCTTTTCATTGGTTCCTCTGGAAGAAGAATCATAGAGTTATTGATCTCAATGGAAATAGAGCCTAACGAACCATTAGATGGGGGCTCTTTGGCAAAATAAGTTTTTACATGTCTTGCTTCTATATTTAGAGGATAACTTCTAAGACTATCAATGTAACTTCTACTTTCATCTAGGCGGCTAACCTTATATCTTTTTCGAAAGAATTCTGGCATTCCCAGGGCATTCACATCTTTGACAAAGAAATTATTGACCTGAATTACGGTTGAAGATTTTAGCGAATCTTTTTTGATCGCTTTGATATCAAAGGCCTGTAAGACAGGTTCGAAATTAGAATTTAAAACAGCTTCATGAACAGGTAATGAGTCAGCAGCAACAACTCCATAGGATACGACGCGTAGTAAAACTTTTTTGCCTTTTTTCTCCCAGCGTAAGACTTGCGTATTGATCTTTCCACCACCAAAACCGATGCCTGAGGCAGTTTTAGCAATACGAGTTACCATCAACATTTCTTTGTTAAACAAAGAGTCAGGACTTTCATAATAGTGGTTATCATCTACCACATGCACGTCAAATAAACCTTTATCAGTTTTGGCATCTTTTGTAATAACCTTTTTGTAGGGTTGAATTTTTCCTTTTTTAGGTTTTTCAGCAGACTGTTCTGTTTTCTTATTTTTCTTTTTGAATATTTGAGCATGAGTAGTTGATACGCTCAACATAAAAATGGCGACGATGATTTTCGTCAATGCGGAATTAGTCATAAATAGTTGGTTTGTAATTTTTCGAAAGTTTCAAAGGACTGAAAAATAAACGGCACCTTTTGTTAATGAAATCATAAGCTAGAGACGGTGAATCCTAAATTTTTTCTCTCATTCTGTAACATTTTACATTTTTAAAAGTCTATTAAGTAGAGAATTTCATTTTTCAATTAGCGAATTAGTACTGATAAAGCTGTTTACCTTGGTAAATGGCTTTATTTTTTGTCATAAAAATTCTAGGGGAGAACCTTGTTAAGCTGCAACAAATTAAATTGTAAAATATGAACTTGCTAATTTTTGCGAGTAGATTTTGCGAATCACGTATTTTGATAATTTTCAGGCTATCGACGAACTGCAAGGCTTACAATAATACGCGTCTAATGCGTTATAATATCTCATAAATTAACCTATGAACGTTATGAACAAAAATAAATTTATACTAAGTATAGGAACAGGAATGTTATTGGTAAATGGAGCATTTGCCAATCATACCGACGATAATGTGAAGCCTTTTGATATTAGTACTATAGAGTACATTGAAGAGGAAATGGAAATCGATCTAGGATTTGATACCGCAGAGTATCTTCCTGAAGGATTTGATCCGTACAAAATGTACGTAGATTTAAATGCAATTACTTTTATAACAGAAGAAGTCGAATTGAATGATTTATCAGAATTTTTACCAGAAGGATTTGATGCTTATGCAGCACCAACTGATGTACAAAGCATCAACTTCATTGATGAAAATGACGATTTTGAAATAAACTTTAACACTAAAAAACATCTACCGGAAGGCTTTGACCCGTATATAAAATAAAAGAGTCCTCCAATTGAGTTAGCACCTATAAAAAGACCTTCATTAGATATAATTATAATGAAGGTCTTTTACTTTTAATAAAATTTTTAGCACCTAAGTTTTGAATTGTATAACAAAGTTGAAGAGTGTGAAACCTTTAGGCAACATCTAAACGGTATGTGCATGATATGATAGCCTGCTACAATCTCTCTGTTTTTAAAATTTGATTAACTAAATACCTGAATCAGGTCTACCTTTCAATCGAACATCAATTCTCTTTTTCTTCGCAGTTAGTCTTTTCATTACATCCATCAGGTTTGTATCCTTGGTTTCTTTATAAATTTCATTAATTGCTAATATCAGGCGTTTTGCTTCCCTTGAAGCTGTTACCCGATCACTGGTACTCATATGACTCATCTTGGCTTTCTCAAATTCTGCCGCTTCCTCTAAAATATCCATGACTATGGTTTTGTTTAAAATGGGCCTAAAGGTACTTAAACCCAAAGGAGATTTCAAGTGTTGTTAATTGATTGTTACTATCTTATAATAGGAAGAATGATTCCCTGAGTATTTTTATCAAAAAAAGAGAGTGTTAAATGATAAAATAGCAATGAATATATATTAGAAAACAGGTAGTAATTTGGAGTGCAATATTTGAGATAACTGAATAGTGGTGGAAAATAAAAAGACAGGGTTTCCCCTGTCTTTTCCCCAAATCTTACCATGAACTTAACCTACTTATGCTATGGTTCTTCGAAGATAAACTATGGTTATTACACAGAATAAATTATTGGATAAACTACCATTAACTCGGTTCTAATGAAACATTTTTAAAATGGAGTTGAAAAATTGACAATTGAGACTATAGCGTGAAGGTCTAACTTTTAAAATAAGATGGGAATAAAAAATTGGAATAATAGGATGAGCAACAAAACGGCGATAAGATTTAATATAATACCAATTCGAGCCATTTCATGAACTTTTACATAACCACTAGCAAAAACAATAGCGTTTGGTGGCGTCGCCATTGGAAGCATAAAAGCGCAACTACTAGCAATGGTTACTGGTATCAATAAATGAAGAATTGGTATTTCTAATCCAATTGCTATTCCTGCGACAACAGGAGCCAGAACTGCAACCAACGCTACATTGCTCATAATTTCAGTCATAAATAGCATCAGGAAAATCAGTAAGCTGGCCATAACTAGGACGGAGATATTACTTGCTGCAATGGTATTTGCGACAATATCTACAATACCACTAACTGACATCCCTTTTGCTAAAGCCAAACCACCACCAAAAAGAATAAGAATACCCCAAGCTAATTTTGAAGTGTCTTTCCAATCAATCAGAAAATCTCCTTTTTTAAGATTGTAGGGTATGGCAAACAAAGAGACTGCTGCAAAAATACTGATGATTGTGTCATTCAGTTTAAGATCGGGAAAAATATCATTGATTAGTGCTCTGAAAATCCATAGCGAGACGGTAACCCCAAAAATAACAAGTACCATTTTTTCTTTACCTGACATTGTACCTAGTTTGTAGAGTTCGTCATTGATCACTTCCTTAGAAGCTGAAAATTTTAAGTTTCGGTTTGGAAACATCCACTTGGTTAACACAAGATAACTTATAGTGATCATCGTAAATGAAAATGGAATTCCGAGTAACATCCATTTAAAAAATGAAATTTCAATGTTATACTCGTTTTCCAAAAGACCAACCATAACCATATTCGGTGGCGTGCCAATTACGGTAGCTATTCCTCCCGCATTGGCAGAAAAAGCAATTCCCAGCATAACGCTCAGTGCAAAGTTTTGGTCATTTTTGGTAAAGCCGTCATCATCATTAACCAGTAATCGAATAACTGACATTGCTATGGGAAGCATCACAACCGTTGTTGCCGTGTTGCTAATCCACATACTTAGGGCAGCTGTTGCAATCATGAAACCAAGAACCACCTTATTTGGTGTCGTGCCCGTTAACTTTATAATATTTAGGGCAATGCGACGATGTAGATTTACTTTCTCAAGGGCAAGCGCCATAACAAAACCTCCAAAAAATAGAAATACAATCGGACTGCCATAATTAGCACCAACATCCGCAATCGGCATTACCTTCAGTAAAGGAAAGAGAATTAATGGAAGTAACGCAGAAACTGAGATGGAAACTGCTTCCGTAATCCACCAAACGATCATCCAAATGGCTACAGCAATAACAGCGTCACCTTGCTCAGATACCATTTCAAATGGAAGATTGATAAGGATGAGAAATAAAATTGGCCCTAAAAAAAGACCCAGTTTGCTACTGATATGCATATGGCTTGCTTGCTTGGCTCTAAGCTATGTTTTTTCAGTTGAAATCAAAAATTAATACACAATGGAATCAGAGGCAATTGGTGGTAATTCGTAGTTTCCGTAGTCAATCGTAATTTGACCCTCATTGAAACTCTGGACCCCTTTTTTCTTAATTTTAGTTTTATACAAATGGATTTTTTCCAATGCTTTGAATTTGGAAAACGCAGTTAAATGTTGTTCTTCGAAATTAGAGCCTGTTAGATTAACTGATTTCAAATGATCTAGGAATGACAAGGTTTCAATTTGCTCACCAGTCACGGCCGTATTGTCTAACTTTAAAACTGTCAAATTCGGAAGCATGATTAATTTTTTGAAAATGGAATCGGTTACTTTCGTTCCGCCTAAATCTAAACGTGCTATTTGCGTTTTTATGGGGAGTAAGGTTTCAAAATCAGCATCTGTGAAAGCAGGTTTGTTAATGCAAGAAGCACTCAAAAAATTGGAGGACTTGCTGATGAGGTTTACGTAAACACCTGTTTTTTCTATAGATGCAATACTATCTTGTGAGGCCGCTGCAATTTTCTTGTCAGGATAATCGTAATCATGCTTTTTTGGGAAAAGCGAGGCGAACAGTTTTTTGTCTAATCCTGCATCTTTGATGGTACTTTTGAAAGGATGTCCTGCATCTATCCAGGCGGCAATTAGTTTTATTTCTTCTTTTGAAGGTTGTGTTTTTCCCTCTGGCGGCATGTGATCGTCATCATCGATGGGTAAGGTCATTCGCTTGTATATCTCACTTTGCTTTGTATAATTTGCTAGAATAACTTCTCCGTTTTCACCTCCTTCTAAAATACCTTCCTCGTTATGCAAAAGCAATGCACCTTTGGTTTTCTTCGGGTTGTGGCAACTGACGCATTTGTTATTCAAAATCGGTTTTATAACATCTTCATAAATCAGGGCTTCCTCCCAAGTTTCTTCACTTAAGACGATTTCTTTTTCTTCAAAGGTTTCAAAACCTAGGGCCGATTTTACAGAATTGGGTAAAGGCTCAACCAGATATTCTTCGCCATGTGTGATGTTACCACCTTGATGCCCTGTGAACGAAATCAAAATAAAAAAGAGAATGGAGAGTCCTAAAATCGGAACCTTAGACAAAAAATCAACAGCTTTGATTTCTTTCAGTTTGGCGTACATCAAAAATGAAAATAAAGCAGTAGCAATACCAGACCATAAATGCCACTTGACGGAATCGAAAGCATATCCTTCACCTAAATATTGCAGGTAGCCGGTAATGCATGCAAACGTAGCACTAACGCCGCCCCATAAATAAATTAAGGGTATGGCCTTTTGGTATTCTAGTCGTTTTCTGTCATACCATTGCAGTAATAATCCGAGTATGATAAACCCGATAGGTAAATGAACGATAAGCGGGTGAAGTCTTCCAATAAGTTGTTTCAGAACATCCATGGTTAGCTATTCAATGTTCAAACGTTCTTTTAGAACCCTCATCATATAGATATTGGCTTTCCATTGGTCAGCCACTGGAACTCTTGTATAAGGCAGCGTTGGCATATAATCCGCTGGGCCGAATTCTGTAGTAATTGTATATACATCTTGGGTTTCCCATTTTTGTCTAATGACTTTTTCCCATACATCCATGTGGCGGTCAATTGCTTTTTTCCATTCGGGTGCTTCGGGGTCATTTACTTGTGGACTCTCAGCATGACCTACTCGAGCATGAATGTGATGAGAACGATTCAAGACTTCCTTTAATTCGGCATCTTGATTTTCCAGTAAGGATTCATGTACGACCATCCAATGACTGATGTCTAAGGTCATTTTTAAATCGGGAATGGCTTGTATATACTTTTTAGTGTCCGGAAGGTTATAACTAAATCGCCCGCGATGTGTTTCATGATAAATGGGAATACTATTTTCCTTCGCTACTTCATTAGCGACATCAATAAAAGCCTTGTTTTGCTCGAAAGTGAAAAAATCACTCCCTGTGTGGCAATTGATATAAGTCGGGTTCCACGAAATCAAGGTTTTGAAATGTTCGGAATAGGTTTTTAAACTTTCCTCGAAAGGAAGTGATTTATTGGTGCCATTCAAAAAGCCGACCTTTAAATTGTATTTTGCGAGTGCATCTTTTAATTCTGTTTGACTTTTTGCATCCGAAGGCAACCAAGTTTCGAGTCCGTCATAACCAGAGGCTTTTGTCTTTTTGCAAAAAGCGTCCCAAGAGATTTGTCGACCCCAATCTGTTTGATAAAATTCTAATTTTTTTTCTTGGGAGTAAGTGGTTGTGATGACAATGGATAGAATTATTAATATAAGCACTCTCATATTTTTAGGTTTATTATTTTTTTTGACTCACTTCTTTAGACGAAGAGGGGAATGAATTCCACTTGCGGAAGGAATTGGTGGTAAAGTCGGAATTTTAGTTATTTCCATAAATTCTGTAATTGCTGCAAAGGGTTGGACTTTCAACTCCTTCGAATTTACTAAAGCGAATCTATCTCCCCTCGTCTGAGGTGTTGAGCGTAAAATGTTTATGCCAATATCTCCTTAATAATATCACCTTCAACATCGGTCAATCTAAAGTTTCGACCCTGAAACTCATGAGTGAATTCCTCATGGTTAAAACCGAGTAAATGCAAAATGGTGGCATGTACGTCGTGAACGGAAACTTGGCCTTCGATTCCTGAGAAACCGATATCATCTGTTTTTCCGTGGGAAGCTCCTTTTTTGATTCCACCACCTGCCATCCACATAGTGAATGCATCACCGTGATGGTCTCGACCTTTGTACGCCATTTTTGTGTTACCACGATTTTCTTGCATGGGCGTTCTTCCAAATTCCCCTCCCCAGACAATCAGCGTATCATCTAAAAGACCACGTTGTTTTAAATCCATGATAAGAGCAGTAATAGGTCGGTCAATTTCTCGGCATTTATTTCGAAGACCCATGTCAATAGAACCTTCTCGAATGTTTCCGTGCGTATCCCATCCCCAATCGAATAGTTGAACAAATCTTACGCCGTCTTCTACCAATTTTCTGGCTAAAAGACAATTGTTGGCAAACGATTCTTTACCTGGTTCTACCCCATACATTTGTTGAATATATTTGGGTTCGCTGTTGATATTCATCACTTCAGGCACCGCAATCTGCATACGATAGGCCATTTCATATTGGTTGATACGCGCCAAGATTTCAGGGTCAGCATACTTGGCGTATTCTTCTTTGTTAATTTTATTGATGGCGTCGATAGTACTTTTCTTTAGGTCGCGAGTTATACCATCGGGGTCTTCGATATACAATACCGGGTCACCTTTTGAGCGACATTGTACACCTTGATACACTGAGGGTAGAAATCCACTTCCCCAAACACTTTTTCCAGCATCAGGGGTGTTTCCGCCTGAAGTCAATACAACAAAGCCAGGTAGATTTTGGTTTTCTGAACCTAATCCGTATGTTGCCCAGGCGCCTATGCTTGGCCGGCCCAGACGTGCGCTTCCGGTATGCATAAAAAGTTGAGCGGGACCATGATTGAATTGGTCTGTGTGTACTGCTTTTAGAAAAGCTACATCGTCTACAACATTCTTGAAATGGGGCATAAAATTAGAAACCCAATTACCTGATTCGCCTTCTTGTTTGAAATCTGCTTGAGGACCCATCAGTTTGGGGGTTCCTTTAATAAAAGCGAATTTTTTTCCTTCTAATAAGGATTGCGGACAATCTTGTCCGTCGTATTTGTGTAGCTCAGGTTTGTAATCGAACATTTCCAATTGAGAGGGCGCACCTGCCATGTGTAAATATATAACTGACTTCACTTTAGGAGCAAGCGGAGGAGCCAATGTCGCCAAAGGATTCAAATCACGTTCTGAAAAGGCCATAGCGGTCTTTTTAGGTGGTGTGTTAAGCGGGTCACACCCCATGAAAATAGAACTTAATGCGAGTCCGCCCATTCCTTGGGCGCAGCTTTTGATAAAGTGCCTTCGTGTCTTCGCTTGGACCTCACGAGCAAGTTTTTCTTGAATAAGTTTTTCTACGATGTCTTTCATCACGTTTTGGTTAAAAATTCATCCAAATTCATAATGGCATTTGCCACAACGGTTAAAGCTCCAAGCTCTGGAGTTGGTTGTTTTTCAAAAGGCAGAAAAAGTTTCGAAGCTTCTTCATTTTGCTTGAATTCGCTTAATGAGGTTTGATATAATTCTTTTAGTGCGTCCAATCGAGCAGGCGTGATTTCCTTGAATGTTGCCCTTTCATAACTCTGTGTGATGCTTTCATCAACATTATTTGCCACTTGGGTTTTCTTCGCAAGTTGATGTGAAGCTTCTAAATACACTGGGTCGTTTAAGGTAACCAGAGCCTGTAAAGGGGTATTAGTTGGTGTTCTTCGAATCATACAAACTTCACGGCTGCCAGCATCAAAAGTCAAGAACGAAGGATACGGACTTGTACGTTTCAAATAGGTGTAGATACCACGTCGATAGCGGTCTTCGCCTTTGCTTTCTACCCAATCTGCGCCGTTATAAACCGTTTGCCAAACCCCAGCGGGTTGAGGTGGCATTACTCCTGGACCATACATTTTATCACTTAATAATCCTGATACGGCTAAGGCTTGGTCTCGAATTTGTTCTGCTCCCAATCGAATTCTGGGTCCACGGGCATACAATTCGTTTTCAGGGTCTATACGATACATTTCAGGAGTACTTTTAGAACTTTGTCGATAAGTTCCAGACATGACGATTTCTTTAATCAATGCTTTTGTACTCCAATTGTGTTCGTTCATAAATCGCAAAGCAAGCCAGTCTAATAGTGCTGGATGCGATGGCGGATCTGACTGTGACCCAATATCTTCAATCGTTGATACAATACCTCGACCGTATATTTGATGCCAAACCCGATTCACCAGCGTACGTGCGGTTAATGGATTTTTTTTGTCAACAATCCAGTTGGCGAGACCTAATCGGTCTTGCGACCAATCTTGATTCCATGCATTTAAACTTTCAGGTGTTCCTGGTTCTACCGTGTCGGTTTTGGTCAACCAACTTCCCCTGTCGAAAAGTTGTGTCGTACGTTTCATATACTCCGGATTTTCAGCTAAAATCGGTAGCGTTTCGGTATCCGCATTTAAAGATTTTATAAAAGCAGAATTCACTTCAGACCATCCCGTTTGATTTTTACCAGGCATATCTGGAATAAAACCAACCCAATAGACATTGAGAATATTAACTTCAGGGGCAACCGCATCATTTTGTGTTTCGATGTAGATATTGGTTTTCTTTTCTATATTTTTTAATGGAAATTGAGAGGTAGTCCTATTTTTTTCTTTGTTGATAGTGAACTGGGCTAAAATAGGTCCGTTCGCATCTTTTTCGCGAATCGTCATTTTTGTTCCGTTATAATGCGAGCGATAGTTTAGGTAGACAAAGCTAGCCTTATTGGTGTATGCTTCTTCAATAATGAGATTACCATCATCCCAAAAGACAACTGATGCATGGTCATCATAAACGCTATTATCAAATTCTTTAAAAAAGTGCGCTTTATAAACTGGTTCGGTAAATTGTAGAAAATCCTTGTAGTATTTCTGCTCTTTTTTATCTCCGTAAGTATTTACCCATTGCAGCACCTTGTCAACTTCCTGTTGCTGTGTTTTGTTATAAAACTTTAAGATTGGTCCTTCATCAGGTGTATCTTCATCCTGAGAGGTATTGAAAAATGCCATCAGTTTGTAGTATTCCTCATGCTTAAATGGGTCGTATGGATGACTATGACATTGCACACAACCGATAGTGGTACTTTGCCAAACTTCGAAAGTTGTATTGGTTCTATCAATAACGGCTGCAATGCGATACTCTTCATCGTCGGTACCACCCTCGTCATTGTTCATGGTATTTCGATGGAAGGCTGTGGCAATTAGTTGGTCTGTAGAAGGTTCGGGGAGTAAATCTCCAGCCAGTTGTTCCTTAGTAAACTGATCGTAGGGCAAATCTTTGTTAAAAGCATCGATGACCCAATCACGGTATCTCCAGATAGAGCGAGCTATATCTTTTTCATAGCCCTTAGAGTCTGCATAACGTGCCAAATCTAACCACCAAGTTGCCCATTTTTCTCCATAGTTTTTTTGTGCTATTAGCTGATCTACCAAGGTTTCATAGGATATGTTGTCTTCTTGGAATTTTTGTAAAAGTTCTTCGGATGGAGGCAGTCCTGTAATATCCAACGCTAATCGTCTAGCGATGATATTTTTTTCGGCTGCAGGATTGGGCGCTAGCCCTTTTTCATTCAATCGGGCTAAAACGAAGCTATCAATATCATTCTTTATAAAGTCGGATGCTATTTCAGGAGCAAAACTAGCTGCTGAAGTTATTGAAGGAACCTCCACTTTTTCAGGAAGTGAATACGCCCAGTGTTCACCCCATTCCGCTCCTTGGTCTATCCAACGAGTTAAGAGGTCTATTTCTTCATCGGAAAGTTTTGCTTTTTCATAGGGCATGCGGAGTTCAAGATCATCTTCATGCAATCGTTTAATAAACTCGCTATTCGCCGCATCGCCTCGAATTATAGCCGGTTGACCAGATTCGGTAATCGCCATAGCTTCTTCCTCGAATAGCAAACTGAAACCCCCGTTCTTTTTGACTCCACCGTGACAGGTTATGCATTTGTTGTTTAGAATGGGTTTGATTTGTGTGCTGAAATCGACCTTTTCAGAATCTTGGCATGAGCTTCCTAAAATGGATAGACTTAAAATTCCTAAAAAAACTATCTTTTGAATAGAGATCATCACTATCTTTTACATAGATTCCTAAAGATAATAATAATTTTAACGGGATTTTAGCTCCGACGGAATGACGATAAAAATGTAAAAATAAAGTACTAGGAAACTACCTCAACGAAGAGGCCTTCTTCTGTTTTACTCACCTTTGCTAAATTATTTTTAGTCAATTCCTTGATAGCTTTGTCCCATTTTTTGTTTGACAAGGCTGATTGCACTTTCAAATCATTCAATGTAAGTTTCGATACTTTTTTGAGCGATGCCAAAACTGCCTTTGCGTCATCACTTATTTCTATCTGCTTCTTCTCAGGTCGCATTTGAGGGAAAAACAATACCTCTTGAATTGAAGAATTATTGGTTAATAACATTACCAGACGGTCGATACCGATACCAATTCCTGAGGTTGGCGGCATGCCATATTCTAAAGCACGAATGAAATCTTGGTCTATGAACATCGCTTCATCATCTCCTTTTTCTGATAGTCGAAGTTGCTCTTCAAAACGTTCGCGTTGGTCAATGGGGTCGTTTAGCTCCGAATAGCAATTCGCCAGTTCTTTTCCGTTGACCATTAATTCAAAACGTTCGGTCAAAGCAGGATTGTCTCTATGTTCTTTCGTCAACGGGCTCATCTCTTTCGGATAGTCAGTAATAAATGTAGGTTGTATATAAAAGTGCTCACATTTTTCTCCGAATATCTCATCGATAAGTTTACCAACACCCATCGTGTCGTCTACTTCTAATCCTAACTTTTTGGCTGTTTCTCGAAGTTCAATTTCATCCATTCCAGCAACATCTTCTCCAGTATGTATTTTAATAGCTTCCAAAATCGGAACTCTTGCATAAGGTGCTTTGAATTCGATTTCATTTTCTCCAACAGTAACTTTGGATGTCCCATTAGCATCAATAGCCACTTTTTCTAGTAATTCTTCCGTGGTATCCATCATCCAATTATAATCCTTGTATGCTACATACAATTCCATTACGGTGAATTCAGGGTTATGGGTACGATCCATTCCCTCATTTCTGAAATCCTTTGAGAATTCATATACGCCGTCAAAACCACCAACAATAAGTCTCTTTAGATATAATTCATTGGCAATACGTAGATATAGCGGAATATCTAATGCATTATGATGCGTCAAAAAGGGGCGTGCCGCCGCTCCACCCGGGATGGGCTGTAAAATTGGAGTTTCAACTTCTAAATATCCCCTTTCATTATAAAATTGACGAATGCTATTGGTGATCTTCGTACGCTTTATAAAAGTTTCTTTTACATGTGGATTTACCACCAAATCAACATATCGTTGTCGGTAGCGTAACTCAGGATCGTTGAACTCATCATAGCTATTACCCTCAGCATCTTGTTTTGGCAGTGGTAAAGGTCGTAGGGCTTTGCATAAGATGGTAAAATCTTTAACCAAGACTGTTTTCTCACCCACCTGAGTAATAAAAAGTTCGCCTTCAATTCCTAAAATATCTCCTAAATCTAAAAGCTTTTTGAAGATATCATTGTATTTAGAATGATCATCAGGAGGACATATTTCATCTCTATTGAAGTACAGCTGAATTCGACCTTCGCTATCTTGTAATTCTCCAAAAGAAGCTTTTCCTTGGATTTTCTTTCGCATTAATCGACCAGAAATAACTACTTTTTTTCCTTCTTCATAGTTTTCCTTGATACTCTTAGAAGTAGCGTCAACAGGATATAAAGCCGCAGGATATGGGTTAATGCCCAACTCGCGTAATTTGGTCAATTTCTCTCTTCTGATAATTTCTTGTTCCGAAAGCTGCATGTGTAATTTATTATGGCTGCAAATATAGGGTTTCGGAGGGATAGTTTAAAAGGGAAATGTTGCGAAAGTGGCACGAAGATGGAAGCGCGTTACAAGATGATTGCATTGTACGAATCATCGCGCATCGAACACCGAGTATCCTGCATTTTTTTCTTAGTCAAAATGGAGTGATTTTGGATAGTTTGGAACATACACAACATCTGTTAGAATTGCTTTTATGTCTTTTTCAAGCGTTATAATTGGACTTTCAATAATACGATTGACTTCTTTTCCATCTTTATAAAAGATAAAAGTTGGAACTCGTTTTATGCTTAATCCCCATTCTTCACCAGCGGGGCTTTTTTTGTAAAATTCTTTTCGGCGATCAACCGCAACAATTTTAAGGTTGTTCATAGAAAAGTTTGCAGCTTCAAGAATTTTGATAAAACGCGGCACCTCTCGTTTGCTATCTCCGCACCAAGTACCCATAAAGACTAATATTTTATATTGAGCAAGTTCGTTTTTAAATGATGAAGTAGTTTCTGTGTCGACGGTATATGAGGTATGATTAGTATGGTACCAATTTTTGTAAGGCTTAGTGTTGAGGCCTTTGACATCAATTTGACCTACTAGAAAGGGTTGTTGGTTTTCAATAGTGATTTCTTGGTTGATTTCTTGAGCTAACATGGTATAGCTTAGTAGTGATAAAATGAGCATCTGAATAATTCGAAACATGTGATTTCAGTTTAAAAGTTAAAACCGAAAGTTGCTCAAATTATCAATGAATAAAGGAGTGCGAGGGATGGAAATTGGGACTAGACCCTAGGTGGATTTTTAAACTATGTAAAAAGTTGCTTGATTTCTTCGCGAGAAGAAACGTTCAATTTTTTATACAAATTATTGATATGTGTTTTGACAGTACTTAAACTGATGTACAAAACAGCTGCAATTTCTTTGTTCGTTTTATCTTTCAATATTTCAGTAACAATTTTTTGTTCTTGTGCAGTGAGTTTTTCTATTGCACTATTCCTTAAATTCTTTTTTGAAGACTTTTGACGAACTAAAAAATAAATATTGATTAGCACTGAAATACCTGCAATTAAAGCCCAGATCAAAGTTGAACTTTGATTTTCAGATTCTTTTGGTGTCGTAATCTGCTTATCTGTTGCAATTTCACTGCGGTATAACTTGGTAAAAGGCGCGTCTAAATATTTACCTTCCAATCGATCTGCAAGATCAGTATAATAAGAATTTGATGCGAGGTCTTTTAGATAATAGCCATACGTCTCATTGCGTTTGTCAGATAGAAAATCAAAAACATAGAGTTCTGCTAAGGGCTCATTAAGTTGCTGCCCATACTCTTGAAATTGAGTAAACCATTTTTTAGCATTCAACTTGCGATTTGCCTCGCTTGGGTAGTCATAAAAATCTAATGCCATTTCTTCTTTCAAAACATCAATCTCAAGTATGCTGCTAGATTTAGGATTTGTAGAAGTGATTTTACACAAAACTTCATCTGCAAATGAGGTAGGAAACGATATCGTATCTCTATTATTGGCTATAAATAGGATGCTTTTGGAATATTCGCAACGTCCGAAAAAGTGATTTGTGTTGTGTGGTTCTTCGGAGCAACCATCGATGTGTATTCGATAAATACGATTATCTAACGATAAATTATCTCCTTTGAAGTTAAAAAAGCCCAAAGAATCAATGGACGTTTTTTTGATAATCTGTTCTAAATAGGGTCTTGAAAGTTTACGATAATCTTCGATAATGGATAAATACACCGTTTCCCCCTCTACGTTTTCAGCAATTTTTCCTTCAAAACTATATTGAGAATAACAAACCCAACTAAATAATAATGTCGTAAAAAAAAGTAGGTTGCGAATCATGAAGTTGTGCTTACATCCGTCTAAAATAAAGGATTTTGTAACAATATGAATACATTTGCGACTAATATAATACATCAATCAAAATCCAAATCAAATGAGTTTTTTACGAGTATTACTTGCCATTCTTTTTCCACCCTTATCCGTAATCGGCAAAGGTTGTGGGTCTTTTCTAATTGTTTTATTGCTCACTTTCTGTGGGTGGGTACCGGGTGTTATTGCAGCTTTGGTGATTTTGAATAATCCGAACTAGGGGTTGTATCTTTGCGCCTATGAACAAGAAGGTGCTTTTACAAGATTTAGCGC
>CALHCJ010000079.1 GCA_937936275.1 uncultured Flavobacteriaceae bacterium | reverse complement strand
GCGCTGAAATGTAGTCGATTTCTTTGGATGTAATATTAGCCTGCTTTTTAGCAGTTTCGATACTACGGTGCAAACCTTCTCCTGTTCTTGAGGGGCCTGAAATATGATTGGCGTCATTGCAAGATGATTCTCCTAAAATTATGACAGATTCTTTGGCCAACTTTGATGTGTCTTTGGTCACCAAAATACTTGTTGCTACTTCACCGATATTAATTCCCGATCTGGTTTTGCAATATGGGCGGCAGGGTTCTGAACTTAAGGCTTGAAAAGCATTAAAACCCGAGAGAATAAATTCATCTACAAGGTCGCCACCAACAACAAAAACATGATCATATTTATCTTGATTGATAAATCTTTTGGCAACCGCAATAGCCAAAACCCCGGATACACAAGCGTTAGACAACACAATAGCATTATTCTTAAAGCCAAAAAAGGATTTGATTTCATCACCAAGAGCAGCTAAGTAAGCGCGTTCTTTCGGAAAAGCACTTCCTTCTTTTAAAACATTAATATTTCCTTTGGTAGTGGAAATAATCAAGCCCACACGTTCAGTTAGTGTTATGTTTGATTTATCAATGGTATCGGCAAGGGAAACCAACATCATTTTTTCAAGTCGGGTATGATTTTCTCTGGTAGCTAATTCTTGATACTTTGCTTCAAGTTTATCCTGTTGTATCAGCGAAGAATAAAATGGACTTGGTAGGATATGCTCATCATCAATCAATTGTAATCCGGATGTTTCATTAGCAATGTTTTCTATTGCCGATATGGATTCGAAGCCATAGGAAGAAACTATATTGTTGTATGAGAGATAGATTTTATGCATCTAGAAGACCTACTTTCTGTTTCCATTCCCTAAAAAAATCAGGAATCTCTAATGACATTTCTCCAAATAACTCTACAAATACTTGTACGGTTTCACCCGTGCAAACTACTTTTCCTTCAGGATTTAGAATTTCGTACTTGAAAATCATTTTAGCTGCTCTTGAGTCTACATAAGTCGTTTTTATGGTAGCTACGTCACCATATTTTAAGGGGAGTTTATGTTCGCAAGATGATTTAACGATAGGAGTGCTAAAGTTATATTTTTTTTGATCTAGATAAGAAATACCATGATGGCGGCCAAACGCTTCTCTACCATCCTCAAAGTATTGAATATAGTTGCCGTGCCATACGATACCCAACGGGTCTGTTTCCGTAAACCGTACACGTACATCACTAGTGAAACTAATTTCCTTCTTCATTTTTAGACGGTATTTTTTCGGTTGTTGTAGACAATAGCTAATATCGTAGTGGCTATAAAAAACAAAAATAGCAATGTTATTTCTGGCAGTAGTTCAGTAAGCCCAACATTTCTTAAGAAAACACCATAAAAAGCTTCAAGCCCCCAATTCATTGGAGATAATTTTGAAAGTGTTTGCATGAAACTAGGCATGGCAAATACGGGTACCCAAACCCCACCTAAAGCTGCTAATATGACGACAAATGTTGCGCCAAAAGGAGCAGATTGTTCCTGCGATTTTGCAAGAGTACCTAATAAAAGACCTAAGCCTATCGCGGCTAAACCAGCGAAAAAGGCAACTAAAAAAAGCAGCGCTATTTTACCAGAGATATCTAGTTTTGGTAATCCGATACTAGGGAAAAGATAAACTCCAATACCCAACATCAAACCGAATTGAATTAAAGAAACTCCCAAGTAAACCAATGTTTTTCCACCTAAAACGGTGGCATACGAAATAGGATTTGTACGAAGACGAACAAAAGTACCTTGGTTCTTTTCCTTTACCATATTGATGGATAAGGGAAGAATGATAAAGAAGATGGCAAAAAGCGTCCATGCCGGAATATTGTGTTGTGTCGAGTTCGGAATTAAGGCATCAGTAGTGCCTTCAGGAACTATTTCTTTAAAAGAGATAAAACTTTCTGTATCAAAAAATTCTTGAGAGGAGTCTTCACCTAACTGCTCTTGAAAAGCTTTATAAATGCTTTGCGTCTCCACTTTAGCAATCATTTGATCAATACCGTTTTTGATAGAGCTTTTGAAAGCGTACTGTGTTGCAGGATCAAAATAGAGCCGGACTTCCTTTTGCGCTATTTCAGTTTTCTTTGGAGGGATGCTATCGGCTTCTAAACCGAACTTGGCCATAATTCCCTCTACATTTTCGTTGACTTTTTGCTCTAAGTCTATCGAAAGGTTTTTCGGAATGACGATAGCTAATTGATAGTCTCCTTTAAAAACGAGCTCTTTTGCATTAGCCTCTGATGTATTTTCAATAAGGGCTAAAGTTTGAGAATTGGCCAGCCCCTCATATATGGTTTTTGCAATTTCGCCTTGATCTTGATCTACCCATAAAACAGGTATTTTAGTTTCTTTAATGATCTTAAAAGTTCCGTCTTGTATGGTGGTAATTGTAATCACCAATAGAATGGGCATTAAGAATAGAATAGCTAAACCACCAATGTCGCGCGTGAGTAATAAAAATTCTTTATATGTGGAGGCGATTAATTTATGCATAATCGCGAAGTGCTTTTCCGGTTATTGCTAAAAATACATCTTCTAAATTATTTGCTTCTTGGTGAGATGTAATCAATTCGCTTGGCTTTCCTTTCGTGATAATTTTACCATTGTCAATAATAGCAACACGGGTACAAAAGTCTTCTGCTTCGTTAAGGTGATGCGATGTATATATCATTGTGGTACCAGAGGCATTCAATTTTTTCAAATGATCAATAATGACATTTTTTGATTGTACATCAACACCAACGGTAGGTTCGTCTAAGAACAAGACTTTGGGTTCGTGTAAAATACTTGCGATAAGATTGATGCGCCTTTTCATTCCTCCAGAAAACGTACTGATCTTTTTATGCGCAAATTTTGAAAGTCCTAAAGTCTCTAGATGATTATGAATTTTGTCTTTTAGGTCTTTTCCTTTGAGTCCGTATGTGCTTCCAAAATAGGAGAGGTTTTCAAAGGCAGTCAAAGAGGGGTAAAGGGCGTATTCTTGAGGAACAATTCCGATCAACTGTTTGAGTTCTTTTTTATGTTCTTGATAGGTAAGCCCATTAATAGAAAAAGAGCCCGATGTAGGTTTTATTAAAGAGCTCAACATTGAAATTAAAGTTGTTTTTCCTGCCCCATTAGGGCCTAGTAGCCCAAAAATTTCTTGTTCATCAATATTCAAACTTAACTCAGAAACCGAAAAGAACTCAGCGCCTTTATACTTTTTTGAGAGATGGTTGATTTTGATCATAAGCTTTCTACGTCCCCCTATGAGAGACTTCTTATATTGCTTTCTTTAATTTTTTGAAGAAAGCCTCTTCTTTATTTCCAATGGTGTTGAGCTGGTCTGCTACTTTATTGTACGCATCATCTAGGGCGCTTCGGTTTTTATAAATGCGCGAAGCATCCACTGCAAAATCACGCCATAAATCACCAATTTCAGTCATTTCTTTTGAAAGTTCTGATAGTTGATCGTTTTTCAAAATTTTACTGGATTCTTGTAAAAAAGCGGCATAAATATATCTGAAACCTCCTCCACCAGTACCAATTTCTTCTTGCATACGAACGACTTGTCCCAAATAGTGATTCGCAACTTTCACTCCTTTTTTCTTGGGCCACTTACGAATCAAGCCAGCTACTTTTCGAATGCCTTTTGCCCCAACGAAAGGAACAGGTGCTAACATATCTCTGCAGGTATGTTTAATTCCTTTTACAATCGCTTTTTCAAGCTTTAGGTCTTTGGGAAATTCAATTGGATAATACATATGTCCCTTAGGAGCAAAAGCACCTTTAGCAAAACGAACTTTTTCTAATTGCTTTTCTGTTAAGGTAGTTACTGTTTCCATGACGGGATCACTAATTAAATACCTGTCTTCTTCTTTTCCATAGACAACCAAGTTGTGTGCGTTAAAATGAAAACGATACTCATCAGGAAAATAAACTAGATTGTATACGCCAACCTGCAAACCTACGGGATTGTCTTTTCTTAGATTCTCATCTAATCGAGCTTTTGCTTTTTCTTTATTGCTAAACTTTTCTCTTTGTATTTTGATGCCAACTCGCTTTGCAAATCGTTTAAAAATAAGGCCAGGCATAGCGCGATATGTAATCGCGGGTGCATGGTTAACCATTAAAAAAGGAATGTAGCAAAACAGGAGTCCTGATCCAATACCAAAAACCATGGGTTCGCTAATTTTAAAGCCTTTGTAGCCCATAAGGTTAGAAACCACACCATTTTCGCAGTGTGCCGATTGGTTGTGTGTAAAATCTATTTTCATGGTTTGATCTGCTGTAATTGCGCTATTGAAACCTCAAAAACGTCGGCATATTTTTGTAAAGTTTTAGCCGAAAGTTTTTTAAAAACAGAAGGTTTAAAATGTCGTTTTACCCGCCACTGCCAGATACCAACATAACTTGCCAGCACAGGAACATCCATTTTATGGAGTTCCATATAATATTCTATCGGACTTGTCTTATTTTCTAAAACGCGACGCTTTGCATCTTCTACGCGTCTTTCAATTTCTTCTAGCGCATTTTCTAGGGCAATTGTTTTTACATCCCAGCCCGAACTTAAGGCTTTTTTATATTCACCATTTTCATCTACAGCGTAATAGACCTCTCTACTTACGGATTCTAAATGACTTTTATCTTGTGGTACTTCGTTCGTTTTCATTACTATACCTCATGAATTAGAAAATTAAAGGTACAATTTATGACCACATCATCACCTCTTAAGGTTGACGATTTGATGGTGCAAATAGTCATGTCACCAGTATCAAACCTAGAAATTAAGGAAGCTTTTGTAATGATAATATCTCCTACTACTGGTAAAAGAAAAATTTCTACCTTTTTAATAGCGCTAATGTAACCGACAACTTTATTTCCTTTTCCTTCCAAATCATCGTCCTCAAAAAAGTCTTGTCCGGTTATCGCCGAACATGCTTGAGCGGCAGTTTCAATCAGCCCAGGTTCAGAAAAACGCCCTTTAGTATCCGTAAAAATAGAACTTTCTGTGATCTTAAAATGGGTTTCGACCGAGTCAGCATCTAGATAAGGTGTAGTGCATTCCATTAACATTGGAGGGCGATGCGGTAGAAAATTTTCGATATTGATATCGTAACGAGGTTTTCTCATCTTATTGTGCCAATGCTGTTTTCATTTCACTTTGGGCGATGATTTTACCAGCACTTTCAACCTTAGCTTCAATAAGTGTTACCCCCATAATATCGTGTAAAATTTCTACCGATGTCTGAAGTACTTCTGAAACGTGAGGTAGTCTAAAAATCTCTGCTTTTTTGATAGCTCCGATATACCCAGTAGGGGCAGGTTTTTGCTCCAAGAAGTATTTATAACCGGTGTGCAGCGCAATAGTTTGAGCCATATTTTCTATGAGTCCGGGTTCACAGAAATAGTTGTCTTTTGTTAGAATGTTTTCTGCAGAAATGGTGAGTCCAGAAACTATTTTTTTCTCAGAGAAGAAATTTAATGTATCCACCATTACAAAAGGTGCTTTTTGCGGAATAAGCGAACCTAAAAAAATCGTGTCAGTTATGTCGTTTTCAAGTAAATTCATTTAGCATACTCTTAAATATGCGTAGGTGTACGAGAAACGAGCACTTTCTGGAACTGAAAGTAGTATCGTATCTCCCTTTTTTAGTTGGTCAGATGCTACAAGTTCTTCAAGCATTACATAGATGGAAGCTGAACCCATATTACCTACGCTGTCAAGATTTAAAAACCATCTTTCAAACGGAATATCTACGCCTTGCTTTTTCATTTCATTGTATAGCCCTTCCTTAAAGAAGTACGATGAAATATGTGGTAAATAATAGGTGATGTCATCAGCGCTTACACCATTTTTAGTGATCGCTTTTTTTAGGCTGTCTACACCCTTGGTTAAAATGTTATCGCCTAGTAGTTTTGTGTCTTGTTTGATTGCAAAAACTGATTCTTTGCCCCATTCTTCGGTGTCATATTCACTCCAAGGTTTCATGCTTCCGTCTTCCCTTTTTTCACCACCAGCATACATACAAGTTTCCATTTCGTGGGCATATGAAAAACCTTCCATCCATTCGATTTTTAATGGAAATTTTCCCTTAGGTTCGCTTTCAAGTAGCATAGCCCCTGCACCATCAGAAAGCATCCATCGTAAAAAGTCTTTATTAAATGCTAGGATAGGATTGTTCTCTAAATCGGAAAGATGTGCCACCTCATTTTCATAAGCATCTGATTTTATCCAAGTAGAAACTCTTTCTGATCCTGTACAAACAGCATTTGAAACTTGATCAGTCATTACAGAAAGAAAACCATACTTTAAAGCATTCATACCTGCGCAACACACACCTGAGACCGTATTAACTTCCATATTCCCTCCCTTTAAAATACCATGAACCATTGAGGCGTGGGCAGGTAGTAATTGATCAGGGGTTGATGTACCGCAAGATAACAGTTCAATATCATGAGTGGTAAAATCCGCATCACACAATAATGAGATCGCTTTGGTTGTAAGTTCTGTATTGTTGTGTGTTGGAACACCATTTTGGTCAATAGCGTAGTATCTCGTCTTAATTTTGTTACTACGAAGAACAATATTCTTCGCTCTTGAAGGTTGTCCATTAATTAAGCCCAAGCGTTCTTCTATCTGCTCATTTTCAACAGCATCATTAGGTAAAAATTTTGATACTCTTGTGATGTAAACTTCTTTCATCAATTCTACTTTAGATGGATAGAGGAGTAATATTTTTTATCTCTATTCACTTTCTTGTACATGGGTATATAAGTCAACAAAAATACAATAAAAACAATGGGAGCGATGACCCATATTGCAAATAACAAGTAATAATTAAATAGCACCAACCATTTTTTACGTTTTGGATCTCCTGCGGGACCTTTTTTGATGATGAAGTTCGCCCATTTCGAGAATAAAATATTCGCTCTTTGGTCAGCTAAAACCAAAAAAGGCTTTATCACTACGGCGTCTAATTTAAGAAGATTAGGTTGAAGGTTTGAGAAGTTATTTGAGGTTAGTGCATCTTTTATAACTGTCCCAAATTTTGAAGCGTTTTTGATATCTTCATCAGAAACCCCAGGCTTAGGAAAAATACCCCACATTTTATCTTTCTTGCCTTTCATCATCCAATGCACAATGGTAATAACGCTTATATGATTGATATGACGATCTACTAGTGCAATGTTTCCTACGAGTTTTGCATCACAGTTAGTTAAAAGTTTTTTGACTTTTTCTTGCGCCATTATCCACATATTCCTCGCCCCGATCACAGTGATTGTTGGAGTGTCTTTCAATAGTTTTTTGGCGTGATCTGATTTTAGAAAAGAGTTTAAAGGAATAGAAGGTGTTAGATACCAAACTTGATGGCCCAATAACACCAAATCATATTTCTTTTTTAAAATGTCTTCAGATGGTGAAATGTAAGGTGCGGGAATCTGCAAAAACGATTCGGGAAAGCAGTCAAAAAATGCTTGCTTATTCCAAGGAAATTCAAAAGGTTTTTCTGGAACTATTTCAAAGTAAGTAATATTTACATCATCATCATCTTCAATGGTAGAGACGACATTTTTGAGAATATCAAAAAGTTGTCCTGTTTGAGAATAGTAAACGACTAAAACCTCCTTCATTAGTTTGATCTATCTTTCCAAAAGTCGTAATAATTAAACCATTGTAAGGGATATTTTTTTAAAATTCCCTCCATACTTTGGGTATATTCTTTAAGAAGCCCTTGCGCGTCTCGAGCTTTGAATTCGGCAGTTCTCGCATAAAGATCGTAATGACGGTTCTTACCCTTCATAAAATAGACAAACAAAACAGGCATGTTTAGTCGCGACGCTAGTACATATGGACCCATAGGAAAACTAGCCTCTTCGCCTAGAAAACTTTCATTCAAAACTTTACTGCCCGGCATGTATCTATCTCCTGTAAAAACAACCAAACCTCCTTCATCAATGGCCTTATGTATTTCAAAAATATGGGACATATCATCTTTAACGACAATAAATTTCAGATGTGATTTCACTGCAATACTTTCCATATATTCTTGAATGTTTTCATGTTCAGCCATCGTAGTGACCATGCTGATTTTAGAGATGGAATATCGGTCTTCTAAAAAGTAATGTGAAATTTCAAAGTTGCCGACATGGCCGCTAATTAGAATTCCGCCTTGATTTTTCTTCAGAAGATTGTCAATGTGTTCTATACCATCATGGGTGTAGGTGAACTTGTGGCGAAGTCCTGTAGATATGGCTACTTTATCTGTTAGCGTTTTTCCGAAGGTATAATAGCTATTGTAGACATTTACTGCACTTTTCCATCGAGAATACCCATGTCTTTTTCTAAAATAGGTATAGGTGTCTCTATTGCTTCTTGGCGAGAATAAAATATAGTAAAATATGACAAAACGCAGAATAAAATAGGAAGAACCAATACCAAAATTTCGAAGAAAAAAAATGTAAATTTTATACCCTAATAGCGTGCCCCGTGATTTGCCTTCCCATTCCTTTGCCATTTTTTGGATTTTTGCAAAAAGGGTTAACCAACTTTCTTTTCTATAAGATCATAGAAATTTTGAAGGGTAAGAACGTTTACAAAATCTTCACCTACTAGTTTTACCCCGAAATTACTTTCAACAGCAACAACCAAATCAACAAAATCTAAACTATCAAGACCAAGTGCCTCTTTGAGATTAGCCTCAGGTGCAATATCATCTTCTTCTACCTCAAATTCGTCAATGAGAAAGGCGTTGATTTTTTCTATGATAACTTGTTTGGTCATTACTCGGAAATACTTTTAATAATCAGGGCAGAATTGGTGCCACCGAACCCAAAAGAATTGGACAAAAATACATCAATTTTTTTATTTAAAGTCTTTGATACGAGGTTTAGCTTTTTAGAATCTTCATCTGGATTCACAAGGTTAATATTTGGTGCTACAAACGAATTTTGCATCATTAACATTGAATAAACGATCTCGCTCGCGCCAGCCATCCAGCACTCATGACCCGTCATTGATTTGGTAGAACTTACCGGAGGGTTTGATGCTCCAAAAACTTCAAAAATTGCTTTCGCTTCGTTGGCATCTCCAACTGGTGTTGAAGTAGCATGAGCATTTACGTAGTCAATAACAGAAGCACTAATTTCAGCTTGTTCTAATGCTTTTCGCATTGCTCTAGATGGTCCTTCAACATTAGGTGTCGAAATATGGTCACCGTTAGACGAAAACCCATACCCTATAATTTCACCTAGAATAGGAGCCCCTCTTTTAATCGCAGAATCATAGCTCTCAAGAATAACGGTTGCAGCACCGCCACTTGGCACTAATCCGTTTCTTTCGGTGTCAAAAGGTCTAGATACTTTACTAGGGTCGGTATCACCTGTGGCGAAAACCCCTAAGCCATCAAAAGAAGACATGGCTACGACATTTATTTCTTGTGCACCACCAGCAATAATACACTCTTGCAAACCACTTTTTATCAAATGATATGCGGTGCCAATAGAATGTGATCCACTAGCACATGCAGCACTAATGGTAAAATTGACGCCTTTCAACTTAAAAATAGTCGAAAGGTTCATGGTTACCGTAGAGTTCATTGCCTTAAAAACAGCTCCAGAACCTACTAAGGTAGTATCGCCTTTCTCTTTAATTTTATGTACTGATTCAACGGTAGATTTCGCTGTGCTATCATTGCCATAGATGATTCCAATTTCGTTTTCATCTAGAAATACTTGGTCAATTTTAGCATTCTCAAGCGCTTCTTTAGTTGCTGTGTATGCATATGCAGCCTCTTCGCCTAAACTAAGACGTTGTCTTCTTGATAAATACGGCTTTAAATCTGGTTCTTCGACCATACCCGTAAACGGAGAGCGGTAACCAAAATCAACTCTTTTTTGGTCAAAAACGATTCCTGATTTGCCTTGGTACAATGACTCTTTAACTTCCTCTAGGTTTTTACCTATGCAGGAGTATATGCCCATACCCGTAATAACGACTCTTTTCATTGCCCCTTCGTATCGTTAGATTTTAAGAATAAATACCGCCGTTGATGTTTATCGTTTCGCCTGTAATATAAGATGACTTTTTTGAAACCAAAAAGGAGACCACATGAGCAACCTCTTCAGCTTCTCCAAATCGATTGGCCGGAATCATTGCTTTGAGCTCTTTCTCATTCAGTTCGCTGGTCATATCCGTTCTTATAAAACCTGGCGCAACAGCATTTACAGTAACGTTTCTTTTTGCAACTTCTTGTGCTAGCGCCTTAGTAGCGGCTATAACGGCGCCTTTCGCTGCGGAATAGTTGGTTTGACCAGGAGTTCCTTTCAATCCTGAAACGGAGACCATATTTATGATTCTTCCGTATTTGTTGACCAATAATTTTTGAATAAGGTGATTGGTAACATTGAAAAATCCGTTAAGACTTGTATTGATTACCGATGACCAATCTTCCTTAGGCATCCACATGAAAAGACCATCTTTGGTGATGCCTGCATTATTTACTACTGCCTCAATGATTGCATTCGGATTAGCTTCTTCCCAAGTTGTCAAAGCAGACTTTACGGCTTCTGAATCTACCACATTAAACTGAATAATCTCTCCAGAGGAACCTTCATCCTCCACTTGTTTTAGCGTTTCAAGAGCCGCATCTTTATTACTGTTATAATTTATAATGATGTGATATTCTGAGTCTTTTGCTAGTTGAATGCATACGGCTCTTCCTATTCCACGTGATCCGCCAGTAACTAAAGCACATTTTTTCTTTTCTTCTTTCTCAGCCATACAATTTTTTTGAACTCTTTATTTTACAGTTACAAAAGGTTCTGCATTTTCAAACCACTTGTCTCCTAATAATTTTCCAGAAGTATCTAAAAACCCCCATCCTTTCTTTGATTTAACACGAGCTAAACCATTAATGAAACCTTTAGAATCTCTTCCTGAAAGGAAAGCCAAACCAGCTGTTATATCGTAATCCATAGGAATAATGAGTTTGCCTGTTTTATCAACAAAGCCCCATTTTTTATCTTTTACAGGAGCCATTCCATCTGAGAAAATTTCTGCATCTCTGTAGGACGACTCAATGACCATTTCACCACTTTCATTGATGTAGCCCCAAGTTTTACCGTTTGCTACTGGTGCTAATCCATCAGAAAACGCTCTTGCTTTATCGTAAGAAGGAGGTATTACCCATTCTCCTTTACTGTTTACAAAACCTATTTTCTTATCTTTTCTAGCGTAGGTAAGTTTTGCATCTCCATGAAAACCCCAAACCTTGTCCGCACCATCAATAACGTTAAAAGTACCGTTTGAAACAATACCAAACGATTCTCCTTTTCGAGCATCAACCCCAGCGGGTGTTAATTCATTGCCAATAGCTGTGTATTCTACGGGCACTACTACCTTTCCAGTCTTATCAATTATTCCCCAACGATCGTTCTTTTTTGCCTTAGCATACCCATTTCTAAATTTGTTAATTTTATCGTAAGTAGGTTCTAGAATTATTTCTCCGTCTGGACCAATCAATCCAATTTGGTCTTGAGCTTTGTAAAAAGCAACCCCGTCATTAAAATCAAAATATTTGTCAGAAACGGGTGTTTCGACTCGTGTTCCTGATTTGTCGATATACTGCCATATATCATCTTTTAAAACTACGGCTAGCCCTGAATCAAAATATTTTACCTTATCGTATTCTGGTTGAATAACCCATTCACCAGCTGGGTTTATAAAGCCCCATTTTTTATCTTGTTCTACAGCTGCTAGTCCATCAGAAAAACTCTTTGCATTATCAAACTGAGCGGGAATTACGAATTCAGCAGATTTGTTGATATAACCTGCTTTCCCCCCTTCTTTTACAAGGGCTAATTCTTGTCCGAATGATAAACTAGATACTAAAAATAAACTTAGAATTAGAGTAGATTTTAATTGCATTGTATTACTTATTTTCATGATTAATAATATAGTTCTTTACTTCATTTACAAAGGGATACATCACTAAATCTTCTTTGAACGGGGGAACTATATTTCGAATAGCATCATACATGCTCTTCGTTTTTGATGAAACTTTATCTTGAACATTTAGATATTCGATAGCCTGAACGATGGTGATCATTTCGATAGCCATTACCTCATAAGCGTTTTCAATAACACGTTTGGTTATTAGCGCAGCATTCGTACCCATACTTACAATATCTTGATTGTCATTGTTATTTGGAATACTATGCACATACATTGGGTTCGACAACATTTGATTTTCTGCTGTGGTTGAAGTGGCTGTAAATTGAACGCCTTGCATTCCGAAATTTAAGCCCAATTCTCCTAAATTGACAAACGGAGGGAGGATGTCGTTGAGCTTCGAATTCATCAAATAATTGAGTTGCCGTTCAGCTAACATGCTCATTTTGGTAACTACAATTTTCAATTTATCCATTTCAAGAGAAACGTAGTCACCATGAAAGTTTCCGCCATGATAAACGTGTTTCTTTTTTAGATCAATAATAGGATTATCGTTTGCCGAATTTACTTCTTCGATCATTACACGCTCTACCGTATCAAGGGTGTCTAAAATCGGACCAAGAATCTGAGGAACACATCGAATAGAGTAATATTCTTGAACCTTTTCTTCAAAAATTTTAACATCATTATTGTTGGTATATAAATGATGTTCACGTTTTCTAGTCAGCTTACTATCTCTAAGATGACTGCGCATTGAGCGTGCAATTTCTCGCTGACCTTGATGTTTTTTAGTGAGATTGAGTTCAAAGGACAAATGATCGTCATAAGCCTCTACAATTTCATTAATAGCTGACGAACATGCTATCATCCATTCTAACAATCTTCTTGTATAAATGGTATTGACAACACCGATACCAGTCATAACCGATGTACCGTTTATTAAGGCTAGTCCTTCTCGTATCTCTACGGAGATAGGGGATATTCCTTCTTTTTCAAAAACCTCTTTTGTTGCTGTTCGTACTCCTTTATAAAAAACTTCGCCTTCACCGATCAAAACTAGCGCTAGGTGCGCTAATTGCACTAAATCACCGCTAGCACCCACACCGCCATGTTCATAGATAAGCGGAATAATATCTTTGTTAATTAAAGAAGTCATGACTTCAATAACTGATCTATGTACTCCTGAATTACCGAGGCTAAGGGTGTTTAAACGGGCTAGCATTGCTGCCTTCACATATTTTGGAGCAATAGGCTGGCCAGTTCCCGAAGCATGGCTACGAATTAAGTTGTATTGTAGTTGAATTCCTTCTGAATCTTTGATTTTATATTGAGCCATGGGGCCGAAGCCCGTGTTCACTCCATAAATCACCTTATTCTTTGAAAATTCTTTTAGAAAATCAAAGCTTTCTTGAACCGTTTCAAATACGGTATCATTAACGGTCAGGGGTTCGTTTTTAAAAATAACCTTATAAAATTCTTCAATTCCTAACTTTCCTTTTATCTCTGGCATTTATGGCTGGTTATATGGGGAATACGTACTAAAACTGAATAAAAATAGTTAATTTGGTATGCAAATTTATGATAATTAATGAAAAGCACTCCTTTGTAATTCTGTATTCCGCACAAAAGATGAATTTTTTGAAATTTATCGGAATTTGCAAAGTCTTTCAACTGATTTCATTCAAGCTATGAAAAACGAAAATGTAGATGTACTAATTATTGGCGCTGGACCTTCAGGAAGTGTTGCGGCGGGTTATTTACACAAGCAAGGTCTCAATATAAAAGTGGTGGAAAAAAATAAATTTCCACGGTTTGTTATTGGTGAGAGTTTATTGCCGCGATGCATGCATCATTTCGAAGAAGTTGGTTTGTTAGACTGTTTAAATGCAAAGGAATTTGAGGTTAAATCAGGAGCGCGATTTATGCGAGATGGTCAAATCTGTAATTTCGATTTTAGTAAAAAGCATACGAAAGGTTGGGATTGGACATGGCAAGTTCCTCGCGCTGACTTTGACAAAACTATGACGGATGCGTTAGAGGCTAGAGGTGTTGATATTGCTTTCGAAAAAGAAGTAGTTGCCGTTGAGTTTGAGGGAAGTATTTCAACAACAACAATAAAAGATTTACGAGGTAATTTATCAACGGTAACCGCAAATTATATCATTGATTCTAGCGGTTTTGGCAGAGTACTTCCAAGATTACTAGACTTAGACAAGCCATCAGAAATACCAAAGCACTCATCTATATTCACCCATGTGAAGGAAACAAGGCGCCCAGAAGGTCACGAAGGCAGTATTATAACTTTTGATATCGTAAGTCTTGAAACCTGGTTGTGGGTTATCCCTTTTT
>CALHCJ010000078.1 GCA_937936275.1 uncultured Flavobacteriaceae bacterium | reverse complement strand
CCGAGTTACCACGCTACCCGAGATGAGAAACATACAACTCGAGGAAGGGCAAATGCTTTGCGAGAACTGCTAACAACTTCAGATAAAAAAAACAAGTTTGATCAAAAAGAACTCAAAGAAGTTTTTGATCTCTGCTTAAGTTGCAAGGCATGCGCCAGTGAATGTCCAAGTAATGTCGATGTGGCCACTTTAAAGGCGGAATTTCTGTATCAATATCAAGAGGCAAACGGATATCCATTGCGCAGTAAATTATTTGCTCACAATACTACGTTAAATAAACTTGGTAGTAAACTAGCGGGTGTTACAAATGGTATTTATGATTCTAATTTCTGGAGTGGAATATTGAAGAAAACTGCTGGTATAGCGGAGGATAGAAGCTTACCTAAAGTTTATAATTTTAATTTTAATAAACACTTGCAAATATATAGAGGTCAACATGATACAAACAAAAATAAGGTAGTTCTCTATATTGATGAATTTACAAATTACTTGGATGTGGATTTAGGTAAAGATGCGATAGAAGTACTGGCTAAATTGGGCTATGATGTAGCGTTGTTTTATGCAGAAAGCGGGCGAACTTATTTATCAAAAGGCTTCTTAAAGCAAGCAAAGAAGCTAGCATCCAAAAACATTCCAAAGTTGAAAGAATTTGCGAATCAAAGAATACCCGTTATTGGTTTAGAGCCATCCGCTATTTTGACATTTAGAGATGAATATAAACGTCTGTTTGATGATAAGACCGTGACAGAAGCTATTTCAAAAAACGCATTTTTATTTGAAGAGTTTCTTTCTCAAGAAATTACCGCTAAAAATATTACTAAAGATCAATTTACCAAAGAAGCCAAGACGATTAAAATACATGGACACTGCCATCAAAAGGCATTGAGTAATCAAAAAGTTACTTTTGATGTTTTGAATCTTCCTGAGAATTACAGCGTTTCTATTATCAGCTCAGGTTGTTGCGGAATGGCAGGTTCTTTTGGTTATGAAAAGGAGCATTATGAAGTGAGTATGCAAGTAGGGGAGTTAAAACTCTTTCCGTCGATAAGAAAATCACCAGAAGAGGTTATTATTTCTGCAAATGGAACGAGCTGCAGGCATCAGATCTACGATGGCACAAAGCGTCATGCCAAACACCCCGTAACAATTTTGAAAGAAGCATTGCTTTAATCTAGTATTACTATGTTGGAAGGCAATCATTTAAAATTTACCTTTGAAAAAAATAACAAACTGTTTGAGGTGTAGCTAAATTAAAGTTTGGACTTTGAACCTGAAACTTGAACCCCGCACTATGGCTGGAAATACCTTCGGAAACCTTTTTAAAATAACAACATTTGGAGAATCTCATGGCATTGCTATTGGTGGTGTTTTAGATGGATGTCCTTCAGGATTAAAGATAGATTTAGCTGCGATTCAAAAAGAATTAGATCGAAGAAAACCAGGTCAATCTGCAATTGTTACACAACGTAAGGAACCCGATACAGTAGAATTTTATTCGGGAATATTTGAGGGAAAAACGACAGGAACGCCAATTGGCTTCGCGATTCATAATACAAATCAGAAGTCACACGATTATTCTCATATCAAAGATTCGTACCGACCCTCGCATGCGGATTATGTATACGATCAAAAATATGGTTTTAGAGATTATCGAGGCGGTGGGCGTAGCTCAGCGCGAGAAACCGCAAGTAGAGTAGTGGCAGGAGCCATAGCGAAGCAAATGTTATCTGGAATACAAATTAACGCCTTCGTTTCTCAAGTTGGGGAAATGAAGCTCAGCAAAGATTATCGTGATTTGGATTTATCACTTACTGAATCCAACGCAGTTCGCTGCCCAGATGTAGATATGGCGGCTCAAATGGAATCATATATTAAAGAAGTTCGAAAAGAAGGTGATACTATTGGCGGTATTATTAGTTGTGTTATTCAAAACGTACCAATTGGCTTAGGAGAACCTGTCTTTGATAAGCTTCATGCAGAATTAGGCAAAGCGATGCTTTCTATTAACGCTGTCAAGGGATTTGAATATGGTTCAGGTTTTGAAGGTGTGAAAATGAAGGGCAGCGCTCATAACGACCAATTCAATTCAGACGGCAGCACCAAAACAAATTATAGTGGGGGTATTCAAGGCGGTGTGAGCAACGGTATGGATATTTACTTTAATGTTGCATTTAAGCCAGTCGCTACTGTAATTCAAGGTTACGAAACTATTGACAAAGAAGGCAATATGGTGCAAACCCAAGGTAAGGGACGGCATGACCCTTGTGTTGTGCCAAGAGCAGTGCCTATTGTTGAAGCGATGGCAGCACTTGTTTTGGCAGATTATATGTTGCTTAATCGAACAATTAAACTATAGTTTTTCTTTTCTAGAAATTTTCCTTTCAAAATAGTATCTTACTAACCTAAACTAAACTTGGGTATGAAGAAACTTGAATTGCATTGGCAAATTATGATTGGTATGGTACTGGGCTTGCTTTTTGGCTTCGGTATGACCTACTTTGACTGGGGTAGAGAATTTGTTACCAACTGGATTGCCCCACTCGGTACTATCTTCATTAAATTATTAAAACTTATTGCAGTTCCTCTTATTTTAGCTTCACTTATCAAGGGTATCTCTGATTTAAAAGATATTTCAAAGTTCAGAAACATTGGACTGCGCACGATAGGTATTTATGTTGGAACAACTACTGTGGCTATTATTTTAGGTCTCGTTCTGGTAAACGTAATCGAGCCAGGAAATGGTATTTCTGAAGAAACCATTGAAAAACTTACTTCAACATATGCCAATGATAAAGGGGTAACTGCTAAACTTGAAGAGGCTTCCCGCCAAAAAGAAAGTGGACCACTAAAATTTCTTGAGGATATGGTACCAGATAATGCCGTAAGCGCATTAGGTAATAACCAGTTAATGCTTCAGGTGATTTTCTTTACCATATTTATAGGAATCTCGATGTTATTGATTGGAGAGGAAAAAGCGAAACCCCTTAAAAATTTCTTTGATTCCTTGAATGATGTTGTTTTAAAGATGGTAGACTTAATAATGTTAACTGCCCCTTTTGCGGTGTTTGCGTTGTTAGCCAATGTGGTGGTTTCCTCGAGTGATCCTGAAATTTTACTAGCGTTACTGAAATATGCTGGAGTAGTCGTCTTGGGATTGTTTTTAATGATAGTTTTCTATTGTTTGCTAGTTTCTGTATTTGCAAAAAAGAATCCGCTATGGTTTTTGAAACAGTTGAGTCCGGCTCAATTACTGGCATTTTCAACAAGTTCGAGTGCTGCAACACTTCCAGTAACGATGGAAAGAGTGGAGGAGCACATTGGTGTAGATAAGGAAGTATCGAGTTTTGTTCTTCCTGTCGGTGCTACGGTAAATATGGATGGTACTAGTCTCTATCAGGGTATTGCGGCAGTATTTATCGCACAAGCACTTAGTTTTGATTTGCCATTGGCTGCGCAGTTAACCATTGTGCTAACTGCACTTTTGGCATCTATCGGTACAGCGGCGGTTCCGGGGGCTGGTATGGTCATGTTGGTTATCGTATTAGAATCTGTTGGGTTTCCACCCGATAAATATGCGATTGGACTCGCATTAATATTTGCAGTAGATCGCCCTTTAGACATGCTTCGAACTGTAGTAAATATTACTGGTGAT
>CALHCJ010000077.1 GCA_937936275.1 uncultured Flavobacteriaceae bacterium | reverse complement strand
CAGTTAATTTTTGATTTAAAATCTGCAAATAGAGAAGCTCGTATTAATGTAAAACTGGTTTCTGAAATTGGTGTCGGAACAGTTGCTGCTGGTGTTGCAAAAGCAAAAGCAGATGTTGTACTGGTTTCAGGTTTTGATGGTGGAACAGGAGCATCCCCACTCACATCACTAAAACATGCCGGACTTCCCTGGGAGTTGGGCATTGCAGAGGCGCAGCAAACCTTAGTTATGAACGATTTAAGAAATCGGATTGTTCTCGAATGCGATGGTCAATTGAAAACAGGTCGCGATGTTGCAGTTGCTTGTTTGTTAGGTGCTGAAGAATTTGGTTTTGCAACCGCTCCTCTAGTAGCTTCGGGTTGTATCATGATGCGGGTTTGTCATTTGAATACATGCCCTGTTGGTATTGCTACTCAGAATCCAGAACTACGTAAGAAATTTAAAGGAAAGCCAGAGCACGTAGTAAATTACATGTATTTTGTAGCTCAAGAATTGCGTGAGATTATGGCGCAGTTAGGGTTTAGAACTGTGAATGAAATGGTAGGTCAGGTACAAAAACTCGATCGTAAAAAAGCAATAAACCATTACAAAGCGAATGGTATTGATTTGACTCCTATTCTACATCAAGTGGATGTACCGACAGGAACAAAATTCTACAACACGCAAAAGCAAGTTCATGATGTAGACAAATCGATAGAATTTGAGATTATTGAAAAAGCTAACCCATCATTATTTAGAAAAGAGAAAGCGGTCTTAGATTTTCCAATTTGTAATACAGATAGAGCCGTTGGTGCTATTATAAGTAATGAGATTTCCAAAATTTATGGAGCGCAGGGCCTACCTATTAATACATTAAAGTTAAACTTTACAGGATCGGCAGGTCAAAGTTTTGGAGCTTTTGCCACCAGAGGATTAACTATGACCGTAAACGGTAACACCAACGATTATCTTGGAAAGGGATTGTCTGGGGCAAAACTAGTAATTAAAGTACCAGATAGTTCTACCATTGTTCCCGAAGAAAATGTAATTACGGGTAATGTAACGCTTTATGGAGCTACCGCCGGGCGGGCATATATCAATGGGAAAGCGGGTGAACGTTTTTGTGTTCGAAATTCAGGTGCAAAAACAGTTGTAGAAGGTATTGGAGATCATGGTTGTGAATACATGACTGGTGGAATTGCAGTTATTCTTGGCGAAGTTGGAAGAAACTTTGGAGCAGGAATGAGCGGTGGTATCGCTTATATCTATGATAAGAATAAAACCTTCGAAAAGAACTGTAGTAAAGAGGGCTTGAATTTATTAGCCGTAGAAGAAGATAAAGATATTCAACAATTAAAAGAGCTAATTGAAAGTCATTACAACTCAACATTGAGTCCTTTGGCACAACGCATCCTAGAAAATTGGGAAAATTGCCTATCAGATTTTGTAAAAGTATTTCCTGAGGAATACCGACAAGCTCTACAACGTTTAGAAGAAGAAAAATTACAAACTATATAAATCGAAAAATGGGAAAGATAACAGGGTTTTTAGAATTCGATAGAAAAGTGGAAGCCTATGCGCCAGTCGAAAAGCGCGTTAAAAATTATAAGGAGTTTACCCTTCCAATGCAGGAAAAGGAGCTAAAGGAGCAAGGAGCTCGTTGTATGGACTGCGGTATTCCCTTTTGTCATAGTGGTTGTCCGTTAGGAAATTTAATTCCAGATTTCAATGATGCGGTCTATCGCGGAAAATGGGAAAAAGCAGCCGGAATTTTACATTCCACCAATAATTTCCCAGAGTTTACAGGAAGACTATGTCCAGCACCATGTGAAGAAGCTTGTGTATTAGGTATTAATGAAAACCCCGTATCCATAGAAAATATTGAAAAAAATATTGTTGAAACTGCTTTTGAAAAAGGATGGGTTATTGCTGAACCGCCCACCTCAAGAACGGATAAAAAAGTTGCTGTAATAGGCTCAGGTCCTGCTGGGTTAGCGGCAGCACAACAATTAAATAGGGCTGGTCACACGGTTACCGTTTTTGAAAGAGATGAAAAACCTGGTGGATTACTACGTTATGGAATTCCAGATTTTAAAATGGAAAAGAACGTCATCGATCGTAGACTTAAAGTTTTAGAAGAAGAAGGCATTATATTTAAATGCAATGTACATGTTGGAAAAGATATCAAAGCAGATGACTTAAATAAAGATTTTGACGCAGTTGTTCTTTGTGGTGGCGCGACAATTCGTAGAAATCTCCCTATTAAAGGTTCAGATCTAAAAGGTGTCGTGCAAGCAATGGACTTTTTACCTCAAAATAATCGTCGTGTTGACGGAGTAACGAAATTTGAACATGAGATTTTGGCAACAGACAAAGACGTTGTTGTTATCGGAGGAGGAGATACGGGCTCAGATTGTATTGGAACTTCTTTACGTCAAGGTGCTAACTCAGTATCGAATTTTGAAATAATGCCTATGGCAACCACTGAACGTCCAGAAAATCAACCTTGGCCCTTTTGGCCTATGCGCTTAAGAACTAGTTCTTCCCATAAAGAAGGCGCAGAACGTTTTTTCAGTATTTCAACTAAAGAGTTTATTGGAGATAAAGACGGAAATTTAAAAGGACTAATTACCTCTGAAGTAGAATGGATTAAACAACCTGGTCAGCGTCCAATATTGAAAGAAGTTGAAGGCACAGAAAAAGAATGGAAATGCGAATTAGCTCTATTGGCAATGGGCTTTACAGGTTCTGAAATGACAATAGCAGAACAGTTAGGTTTGGAAGCTGATACCAGAACGAATATCAAAGCCTCTGAAAATAATTACATGACCAATGTACCCGGTGTTTTCGTTGCGGGAGATCAACGCAGAGGACAATCTTTGATTGTTTGGGCTATTTCGGAGGGTAGACAAGCAGCGCATCATGTAGACACCTATTTAACAGGTGAATCGGCTCTACCTTTAAAAGGGGAAGGTGATTTACCGAGAATCTAAATAGAACATTAATCTTTGGTAAGTTTACTGCCCCACCAATTTGGATTGGGCTGAAAGTCATCTGAAAGAAATTCTATTCTTTGCCTTTCCAAGAAAGGTAATTTTTCCTGAACTATCTTGAGATGTCTTTCCCCCGCTAATTCACTATTGTATTCAGAATCTACCTCAGGAATATTTGCGCCGACTTCTTTAAGCCAAGCAAGCAACTCTTTTCGTAATCTTTTGGTAATTTTATTGTGTTGTTTAGCAAGGTCATTCTGTTCTCCAATATCCGTTTCAAGCTTATAAAGTTCATCACGACCATCCTCCCAATAATGGATTAGTTTCCAATCTTCAGATTGAATTATTGAGGAAGGTTCGCCTCCTTGATTTCCATAATGTGGGTAATGCCAATACAAGGAGCGTTTTAAAGATATATTCTCCCCATTTAGCAATGGTTTCAAACTAATACCATCTATATGCTGATCGGGTAATAAATCAATACCGGCTAAATCTAAAATTGTTGGGTAGAAATCTGCACCTGTTACTGGGTAGCTATTTTCCATCCCCTTATTTTCCAACCATGGCACCTTGATAAAATAGGGTTCGCGAATTCCACCTTCCCATTGATATCCTTTTCCTCCTCTTAAAGGCAGGTTAGATGTAGAAAATGAATCTCCAGAAGCAACCCCACCGTTATCGGATGTGAACACTACCACGGTCTCATCTTCAATACCCTGTTTTTTTAGCTCATCGAGAACAAGTCCCACGGCATCATCCATACTTTCAATCAATCCCGCATAAATTGGATTATCCTGTTCTTGTCTAATAGGGAGTACTGATTCCATTTTATAACCGCTTTCGGCTATTCCATTTTTGATAGCTTTTTCTCGGTATTTTTTCCATTTGGAATTGGTGGTTTGAATAGGACCATGCACAGCGTAAAAAGAAAGAAATGCAAAAAAGGTAGAGTCTTTATGCTTTCTTATAAATGAAGCTGTTTCATTTGCTAAACGCGTTGAAAGGTTTTGACCTTCCACTTTATTAGCCAAGTTTGGATTTTCCCAAGGAGAAAAATACCCTCCAATCGGACTCCCTTTGTCCCAGCCACCAACGTTAATATCAAATCCGTGATCTTTTGGCCAGGACCCTTCTTTTCCAAGGTGCCATTTTCCAGAGTAAAAGGTTTTATAACCGGCCTTTTTCATTGCCTCGGCAAGGGTTATATCTTCTTTCGACAAATTATGTATATAATCTGGGGGTAGAAGTTTGTCATGCCTACCATGTTCTCTCCAATCAATTCCTGTTTTAGCTCCTATCCAATCAGTTATTCCATGTCTTGCAGTAAATTTTCCGGTCATTATGCTCGCCCTCGAAGGACTACAAACTCTACTAGCCGCGTATCCTCGCGTAAATATCATGCCCTCTGCGGCCAATCTATCTATATTGGGCGTTTCGTAATACTTACTACCGGTGACACCTAGGTCCATCAAACCTAAATCATCTACCAGTATGAACACCACGTTTGGTTTTTTCTTGACAACCGTTAATTCTTGTTTGCAACTAGTGGTAAAAAGTAAGAGTGGAATGAGCAAAAGAGTGTAATATCTGGAAAACATCGTTTTAGATTTACTCAAATATATTAAAAAGGTGATTTGAATGTTTTCTTCTGGGTTCAACGCATAAAAAAAGGTCCCTTCACTTGATGTGAAGGGACCTCGAAAAAGGCGGCTACCTACTCTCCCACTTGGTGTAGCAGTACCATCGGCGCAAATGGGCTTAACTTCCCTGTTCGGAATGGTAAGGGGTGAGCCCCATCGCC
>CALHCJ010000076.1 GCA_937936275.1 uncultured Flavobacteriaceae bacterium | reverse complement strand
CCAAAGAACCTCCCTTTTATGAGCAAAATATAATGATGGTATTTCTATCTCCTCCCTTTTTATATAATTCCAAATATCCAATTCCGTCCAATTGCTGATGGGGAAAGATCTAAAATGCTCTCCTTCTTGGTATCCTCCGTTGTATAAGTGCCAAAGCTCAGGGCGTTGGTTCTTGGGGTCCCATTGACCAAAAATGTCCCGGTGGGAAAAGATACGCTCCTTGGCCCTTGATTTTTCCTCATCCCTTCTTCCACCACCTATAGCACAATCAATTCTTTTTTCTTCAATAACATCAAGAAGGGTGGTTATCTGTAATGAGTTTCGCGTTGCATTCTTTCCTTTTTCTTCAAGAACCCTGCCCTGATCAATTGATTCTTGTACAGAAGCAACAATGAGTTGGGTATTTAATCCTTTCGCCAGATTATCGCGAAAGGCGATAGTTTCAGGAAAATTATGTCCCGTATCCACATGTAATAATGGGAAGGGAACCTTTAAGGGGTAAAATGCTTTTTGGGCCAACCGGGTTACAACAATGGAGTCCTTGCCACCAGAGAAGAGTATGACAGGATTCTTAAACTGTGCCCACACCTCTCTAAGTATGTAAATGGATTCGGCCTCTAACTCATCCAAATAATTCAAATAGTACTTTCCCACTATAATACAAGTTTATGATTGATATGTTCAAGGATCAACGCTGCGGATTCCTCAGGGGAATAAGCAGGGAAAATCACGATATCGGGGTTTTCAGGGGTTTCATACGGAGCAGATATGCCTGTCATATTGGTTATCTCACCGGCCCTTGCTTTTTTGTACAGACCTTTAGTATCTCTTCGTTCGCATTCTTCTATACTAGTATTGACGAACACTTCAAAAAAATCATCTGCCCCAACGGTTTGCTTTATATTTTCCCTGTCTTTTTTATACGGGGATACGAACGCGGCCAGAACAACGCAGCCAGCGTCTATAAATAGCTTCGATATTTCAGCGATACGCCTGTTATTTTCAGAACGATCTTCCGGTGAAAATCCTAGATTTTGGTTTATCCCCCTCCTTATATTATCCCCATCGAGAACATAGGTTTTAATTTTAAGTTCGAACAAAAGCTTTTCAAGCGTATTTGCTACGGTGGATTTTCCAGAACCAGACAGACCCGTAAATAACACAAGAAAGGAACCGTGACCGTTCAACTCCCTTCGTTGCGCCCTTTTTATCTTATACCGGTATTCCACCAAATTTTCTTCCATGATTGCTTGTTAGGACCTATCTCCCGGGAAGATAGAGCTTTTTTAATTGTAGGTCAATTCGTTGAAAGGTAACAAAAAAGTAAAAATAAATTTGATTGGTTTTACCAAAAAAAAAGGATATTAATCAAAAATTCGATAAAGTGTTTAATTCTTCCTATCAAAGGGCTTAAACGGTCTAACCCTAATGAATGATTTTATCGATCCTTGACAATGAACCCTATATTTTTCAAATGCTTTTATCATTGATATGAACTAAAAAGTCAGGGTTGGTCAAACTCCTTTTGTTGTATTTCATCTCTTGATTAACTGTCCTTGAAATTACATTTAGACCAACTGCCGTGCAGATAGCATGGCCAGCCGCCGTATCCCACTCCATGGTAGGGGCAAACCTTGGATATACATGTGCACCACCCTCCGCTACAATACAAAATTTTAAAGAGCTGCCTTTCGATATTATCTCTACTATGGAAAACTTTTTGCGAAGTTCCTTAATAAACATGGAAGTTTCTTGATCCATATGCGAACGACTACAAACTACGCGTATAGAATCTTTTGAAGGTTTACCTGGAAAAATCAAATCACCATCATAAAACAAGCCTTGTTTCGATTTATGTTTATTATCCAAAATTGTTTTGTATGATTTTTTTTCGGCCGTAACGCCATAATACAATTCTCTGAGAACGGGAGCGTAGATAACCCCAAATATTGGACGACCTTCAGAGCACAATGCGATATTCACGGTAAATTCGCCATTCTTTTTTATAAATTCCTTGGTGCCATCGAGCGGGTCAATTATCCAGACTGTCTCCCATTCTTTTCGTAGACTATAATCCAGTTGTTCATTTTCCTCACTTATAATGGGATATTCGGTTTTTTTCAAAAAGTTATTGATTATTTCATTTGAAGCTTTATCCGCCAATGTTATTGGCGAATTGTCTTCTTTAGTTTCTGTTTGGAAATTTGGCAGCCCATATATTCTTAATATTTCCTGTCCTGCTTCAATTGCGGCCTTAATTGCCAAGTTGTAATCTTTTTTCATAAGTTTTTTTGTACGAAAGCTAAATTACCGCAAGACTTTTTGAACATAAAATTACGGTTAGTTTCAAAAAGTCATGGAAATTATGAAATTAACCTTCTTTTGACCACCTTACAACTCTTGGCAAAATAAGCATTATACAAGGCATTCCTTTTTTAAAAATACTTCATTAGTCTTTTATTAAATTTTTTGTTCCTTACCCAAATCTTACCATACTTACCATGCGCCGGAACCTGTTTCGATTTTATAGTGTCCAGGTAGGTAAGCGTAAATTAAAATCGAAATAGGGCGCATCTACTTACCTTTCTTGTATTAGTTAGAATCTACTTCAGATAATCCTAAGGATTCTAGTATATCATTATATTTTATTCAAAATAACACCTCTTCCATAGTTAAAATCAAAGTACTTCCCGATCCTATATTGCCTAACAGTTAATTTGAAGTCGGTTGGCAATTCAAGATGTGTCATTGTCATGACAATCTTGCTTTTGCTCCCGAAGGTCGCAAAAGAAAAAAGGAAAAAGGTGAAGCGAGAATTCATACAGTTCCGGTGCAGCATCTATGAGAAAAAGATGCTCAGGTTAAAGGCCAAAAAAGCAGGACTTTCCCTATCCGAATATTGCAGGAGTGCGGCTTTTGAAAACAACATCGCAGAAAGGCTCACTTCGGAACAATTGGAACATTATGCGATGCTGGTCAAGTACAAGAACAACTTTACAAGAATCAGCAATATGTTCAAGAAGCGTAATCCCAAATTAGCAAAGGAAGTGGAGCAGCTCGCCAATGAAATACGGATTCATCTCTACAATTTCAAAAAATGATAGGAAAGGGAAAATCGATATCGCATACAGGAGCATCCATGGGCTATGGATGGAACCAGGAGAAGAATGCAGAGGTCGTCTACAAGCAACATCTGGCAGGGGATAACCCAAGGGAGATCACAGAGGAGTTCAGGATCATCCAAGAGCAGAACATAAGAACGAAAAACAACACCCTGAGTTTTGTACTAAGCCCGACCATTGAGGATGGAAAAGACCTCACTGGAGAACAACTCCTAGAACTTACCCACAGATTCATTGCAGAAATGAAGCTATCGGAACATCAAGGAATCGGTTTCGTACATCGGGACAAACAGCACACCCATGTGCATGTCTACGTCAACAGGATAAGTTTCGATGGGATGGCCTATAAGGATAACTTCATTGGTAAGAGAAGCCAATATGCTGCGGAAAAAGTTGCCAAGGAAATGGGACTTACCACTGCTAGGGAAGTACAACAGGAAAAACTAAATGAACTAAAAAGGATACGCAAAGAAATCAAACAGACCCAAGGACTTTGACCAGTATATGAAATACATGCAGCAAAACGAGATAAAGGTTATACCAAGTATCAATAGGCAAAACCAGTTACAGGGTTTTCGATTTAATTATAAGGGTCATAATCTAAAAGGAAGCGAAGTACACCGTTCGATGTCGGGAAGCAGATTGGCCATTCAAATAGCCAACAATTCGGAAAAGGGGATACTGCCCAAAAAAGGTAATACTATCAGCCTATCGGGTAAAACCATAGGACTCAGTATGAACCTAGCTACCAGTATTGCCAAACAAGTTTTGAAAAGAGTTATTAAAAGAACATTGGATCGAGGAATAGGAATATAAACGTAAAGAATAGAACCATGAAAAAGATGGAAGAGATGATGGAACTTTTCACCGATGAAATCGAGGGGTTTAGTAAATCAATCAATAAGTTGGAGAGTTTGTCCAAGAATTTCGTTGACCTGAAAATAAAGACGGATACTTCAAGTATCGAATACCTTTTAAAAGACTTCTTAAAAGAACAGCGAAAAGTAATAACGATTTACAAAGAGAAAACAACCGAAATAAAACAGGGATTAAGATTGGCTCGGATAACCCCGAATTGGATGGCAACCTTGTTCTGTATTACAGTAACAATCCAAGTTCTATCATTGAGCTATTTTGCCTATCACTTTATTCATTCTGAGAATAGGAACAAAGCGGCTTACATAGAAGGTCAAAAAGAAAGCAATGAAAGTGCAAGACGATATTTTGAAGACCATCCCATTATTTATGAAGATTATAAAAAATGGACCAGAAAGAAAGAGGGTATTCAAAATCAAAAGTAGGTATGCGCCCTATCCTGTTTTTGCTATACGCTTATCTACCGGAACACTACAAAAACAGGACAGGGACCATGCGCAAAGTTTTGGGTAAGATTTGGGGTAAGGAAAAAACCAATACTATATTTCCATTAATTTTTTGTTATAATCATCTAATATTTCATTTGGTAAGGACTTCAAATATATTTGAGTAGTGGACAAACGATTGTGTCCAAGCATCGCTGAAATTGCTTGTAATGGAACATCTTGCAGCATGGCCTGGGTCGCAAAGCTATGGCGTGATACATACGAAGTTAACCGTTGTTCAATATTGCATTTTTTTGCAATCTCTTTTAATCCTTTATTATATCTCTTTCGAGCCCATAATACATCCTTATATTGAAGTTCAAAGGTGCCCCTTTTAACTATTGGAAATATGAAATCTGATTTTCTCTTGTTCTTGAGGTAAAACGAGAGGATCTCCATTAGCTGTGATGTTATGTTTATATCATAAGGTTTATATGTTTTTTTCCTTTGAAACTTAATGCGGTTATCAATGATATTTTCAACTTTTAAAAAGGCCAAGTCCATAAATGAAACACCATAAAGCATATAAGACGCTAAGAAATAGTTTCTATAATGAAATAGGCTATCTGTTTCTTCCAGTTTCAAAATCATTATAGATTTGATGCTTTTGATATCAAGAGCTCTTTTCTCGGTGGGAGTTGTTTTAATTCTATAATGGGTAAACGGATAAGAATCTCTAGAAATAACATCAGATTTAATGGCCTTATTTAAAATAGCCTTTATTGTTCTCATGTATGCCGAAAGACCGTTTACAGAATTACCTCTAGAAAAATGCCACCTTTCAAATGTTTTAAGAAAGTCATAATTAACTTCATTGAATTTGATATCCTTCCCACCAGTAAACTTTTCCAATACTTTGATTACAGCATAGTATGTGTTGGCATTTCCAAAACGTTCTGCCTTCTTTAACTCCTTAACAATACCCTTGCTATATTCGAAAAATGATTCAAAAGACACAGTTTTTACGATTTTGCTTTTGAGTTGGAGAATAGACAAAAAGTTGAGCTCATCCTTTTCGTGAAGGTCATTGATTATGTCCACCGCTCTTGTCTTTTCTTTCAAAAGCTGATTATTTAATTTGCTAACCGATGCGGTGCCTTTAAACGCTCTTTTTACTTTCTCATTTTTATTGTCCCAAAATTCTTTTTGAATAGATTGGCCTAAACTTATTGACGTTGTTTTACGAAAATGAGTCAATCTTAAAATAACGGGATAGGAAGAATCCTTTTTCTGCCTTCGCGTATCCAAAGAAAGTTTTATATTAGTGTTCATTTAAATCAAAGGTAGAAAAAATTTGCACGCAATTTGCACGCAAACAGAGTATTTTATTTAATATTAAACGAATATAATTTTAATTAAAATACTGTATTTTAATTAGTTATAAATAGTTTTGATTTTATTTTTAGTATCAATCCTCTTGCTGGCAGGCAAGAGGTCACCGGTTCGACTCCGGTATTCTCCACCAATAATTTGAAAAGCTGAACCTAGGTTCAGCTTTTTCTTTTCAATCTTCCGATAACCGATTCTCATTTTTATCTTTACCAAAAAACATCTAAAATGACAGAATTAAAAAATAAAGTAGCATACATCACCGGTGGTTCAAAAGGAATAGGCTTTGGGGTAGCTCAAAGGTTAATTGGAGCGGGAATGAAAGTAGCTATTAGTGGTCGTACACTCAAAACAGTAGAAAAAGCCGCTGAGTATTTAGGAGACGAAAATAATGTTCTGGCTCTGGCTTCTGACGTAACCCAACATGAAGATGAGAAAGAAGCAATACAACAAATATTGGATAAATGGGGTCAATTGGATGTAGTGCTTGCTAATGCGGGAGTTGGGAATTTTGCGCCCGTTGATGAAATGTCAGATGAACAATGGCATCAAATGATCGATACTAACTTGAACGGTGTTTTCCATACGCTAAAAGCCTCCGTTGTAGCTTTGAAAAAATCTAAAGGATATTATATAACCCTGGCAAGTTTGGCAGGAACAAATTTCTTTGCTCAAGGCGCTGGCTACAATGCGACCAAATTTGGTGTTGTAGGCTTTACTCAAGCCGCGATGCTCGATTTGCGGAAGTATGATATCAAGGTCTCTACCATCATGCCTGGCTCTGTGGCTACCCACTTTAATAATAATAAACCCTCGGAAAAAGATGCTTGGAAAATTCAGCCTGAGGATATTGGCGAATTAGTCATAGATTTACTTAAAATGCATCCTAGAACCTTACCAAGTAAGATAGAAGTACGACCGACGCGGCCAGATAAGAAGTAGCTTATACTTCTTTTTCAGTGAATGGTATTTCAGCACTGCAGATTTTCAAGATTAAATTTTTTAATTCTTTTTGAAAAATAGAAAGCGTTTCTTGAGTGATACTAGTGTTCTTTTTTCTGCTTCTTGGGGTATCTTTTGTAGCAAATTTAAGGAGTCCCGGGGAAAGGTTCTTAAAAGAGATTATTCCCGATTCAATGTTATTTATTGACCGTTTATCATTGTACATTAACGCATAGCATAGCAATTGAAAGGCCTTGCTATAATCATAATCAGTAATTATCTCGGGCCAATCAATAATTTCAACATTCTTTGAATTTACTTTTCCAGTTTTGTAGTCAATTATTCTAAGCACACCGTCTTTTTCGTCAATACGATCTAATTTACCCTTTAACTTAATCGGAAAATTGAGTTCAGGAATGTCTAGCTCTGTATGAAGTTTTTCTTCTAATCCGAGAATTTTTATCTGATGTTTTTTAGTTTCCTCAATTTCTAAGTCTAGATAGTTTTCTACATACCGAACAGCTACCTGAAAGGCAATAAGATTCTTGCCATGCGAAATATCTCCATCGCGATAAATTTTTGCGAAATGATATTTTACCAATTTTTTTACGGTACGGCGTACTTCAATTAGTTCTTTTTGAGATAAGAACTTTCCAATAAACGGAGTGTATAAATCTTCTAAAGTGTCATGAATAATAGTGCCAAAGGTATTCGCAGCAACATTTTCTTCAACTTCCACAACATCATCTATACCTAAAATATTTCGTTTGTAAAAGTCGATAGGGTTTCGAATATAATTACTTAAAGAAGTCGGGGAAAACCCTTTTCTTGCATGCGCCCGTATTAAAGTTAATAGCGAATCAGACTTATGAATCACCTCTAAATCTTGGATGCTAGGCCTAATCGAAGGGGCTACTACCTTAGTTGTAATATATTTTGATACTTTATCATCGGTTAACAATTGAGAAATTAGTCTACTTTTCTCTCGACCTTCTAATACATCTGGCTCTGTATTATATAAAATGTAGATATTCTGTGCCCTTTGAAGTAGCCGATAGAAGTGGTAAGTATAAACTGCGTCTTTTTCTTTGTAGGTTGGGAGCCCTAATATTTTTTTAAGATCAAAAGGAATAAAAGAATTATTCGATTTTCCAGATGGTAATATTCCTTCATTTACTGAAGTGATAATTACGGTTTCAAAATCAAGGTTTCTACTTTCAAGCATCCCCATAATTTGTAAGCCTTGTAATGGGTCTCCTTGAAAGTCTACGGTTTGTGATGAAAGAAGTTCTCTATAAAGGCTTTGAAGGGATTTCAAATCGTGTATGAAGGGGTGTTTTTGTAATAATTCTAAAATTTGAGTGAAAAGCTTATGAAACCTATATAGATATTCTAAGCTCAAATCGTTTTGTCGCAACAAGAATCGTTCTTTGAGTGCTGAAATAATGGCTAAGCAATTAGATACAAATTGTTTTGGTGAGGGTAGCTCATCATGAAAAAGTAATGAAAGGTTCGTGTCAGATGTTTCAATAGTACTAATCTGCCTTGGCGATATATGTGTCCAATTGTTTTGTTTTATGAGATGAGATAAACCCTTGGCCTCTACCGATGCCTCGTTATGCGTTAGCTCTTTGATATATGGATGTGCTAGAAACGATAAAATGGGCTTATGGAACCAACCACGTTGATCTCTATATAAATAGAGTTCGATAAATTGAGAAAATAGACTATTTAGAGGTGTTTTGTCTAAAGGATAGCCCATAGTAATATTAACTGCCTCTATTTGCTCTGGGATAGCGTTGAGTACCGGATTAAGAAGATTTTCATCTCCCAATACGACAGCAGTTTTCTGTATGAGGTTGGAATTTTCATTTTTTAGTGATTGAAGTAATTTGCCAGTATATTTAGCCTGCGAAACATTTTTAGGAATACCAACAATTTGAATATTCTTTTCTGATACAAAGTGATTACTTACTCCGTTAAGGCTATTTTTTTCAAAATAATCCCAAGATTTGAAATGTTTTCTAATAAATAAACCAGCATCATGAATCGGGTCTTCGATGAAATTAAGATCAATATCCCAAAAAATTTCAGCAGGAGATTTTTTCAAAATAGTTTGAATAATCTTTTCTTCGGCAGAATTCAGGGCATTAAAACCAATAAAGATATGGGTGTATTCTTTGGTTTTAGCTAAATAAGTAGACAATTTAGTACAGGCGGTTCTATAAACTAATCCTTGGTGACCTAATCCTTGAAGTGAAAGTGCCTTATTAAAATTTGTATAAAGTTGATCAAGATTATTCCAAAACTGAAGATAGTCTTGCATCATTTCAGTTTTTTCTTTTTGTAAAGACCAATGATTAATTTCTTGAATATCTGAAAGATTTGAAAACAGGTTTTTCGCGTCTATCAAATATCTATCAATTTCATTAAAATCTTGCAAAAGTGTTTGTGCCCATTTAGAAAAGGTAAAAAAGTTATCCTTCTGTTTAGGAGCGTCTTTTGTATAAACAGCATATAACTCAAAGAGTTGTTGCGTGTTCGTGGCGTAATTAAGTTCTGAAATCTTTTCGACGAATGTTTCAATACTGTAAATTTCAGGTGCAAAGGCTGTCTCTGAGCTGCTTTCTGCTATTTTAGTTTTCAAGAACGTTCCTGCACGTTTACTAGGTAATATGAAAATAATATTTTCAAGAGAGGCGTATTTTTCATATACACTCTTTAATACTTCTTGTAGAAAACTTGTCATATTTAAAAATAAAAAAAGCCTCGCAATTGCGAGGCTTTTCTATTGTAATTAAAGTGTTTCCGAATGAAACTTATTTTACTAAGTTGATTTCAGTTCTTCTATTTTCTTTTCTTCCACTTCTTGTTTTATTAGAAGCGATAGGCTTAGCTTCACCATAACCAATTGCAGTTAATCTATCAGCCGCAACACCTTCTGCGATTAAGAAATCTCTAACTGAATTAGCTCTTTTCTCAGATAAAGATTGGTTTAGTTTTTCACTACCAACGCTATCTGTGTGACCTTCAACTGTAAATTTAGCTGTAGGATATTCGCCTAATATTCTAATGATGTCAACAAATACAGATGTAGTTTCTGGATTTAAAGAAGCTTTACCAGTATCAAATAAGATAGTTCTAGCATAGTCGTTCAATTGCTTTTGAACTTCTTCAGTTACTTCTGGGCAACCCATGTTAGCTACGGTACCAGCAACATCTGGACATTGATCATCTTTATCTAATACGCTATCACCATCTTTATCAGACCAAGGACATCCTTTGTTCTCAGCAGGACCTGCTTCATTTGGACACTCGTCATCTTTATCAGCAACACCGTCACCGTCAGCATCAGGACAACCAGCTAAGGCAGCAAGACCAGCTTCATTAGGACAAGCGTCATCTTTATCAGCAAC
>CALHCJ010000075.1 GCA_937936275.1 uncultured Flavobacteriaceae bacterium | reverse complement strand
ACCATCAAAACCTGAAACCAGTACAACATCTGCTTTTGCTTTTGCAACACCAGCAGCAACTGTTCCGACACCAATTTCAGAAACCAGTTTTACATTAATACGAGCTTCTCTATTTGCAGATTTTAAATCAAAAATTAACTGTGATAAATCTTCAATAGAATAAATATCGTGGTGTGGTGGTGGCGAAATTAACCCTACGTATGGTGTTGAATTTCTTGTTTTTGCAATGGCTGGATTTACTTTAGGCCCCGGAAGTTGACCACCTTCACCGGGTTTTGCACCCTGCGCCATTTTGATTTGAATTTCTTTTGCATTGGTCAGATAATCAGAAGTTACTCCAAATCGACCAGAAGCAACCTGTTTGATTGCGCTATTTCTCCAATCGCCAGTGGCATTTTTGTAGAAACGTTCGGCGTCTTCACCTCCCTCACCAGAATTACTTTTCCCGCCAATTCTATTCATGGCGATAGCCAAATTCTCATGAGCTTCTTTACTAATAGAGCCGTAAGACATTGCACCAGTTTTGAACCGTTTTACGATTTCTGTCCATGGTTCTACCTCATCGATCGGAATCGGGTCATAATTAGAAAATTCAAACAAACCACGAATCGTCATCAGACTTTTCGACTGTTCGTTGACCATTTGTGAAAACTCTTTATAGCTACTGGATTCATTATTACGAACCGCTTTTTGAAGTTTGGCAACTGATAATGGGTTAAACATATGTTTTTCACCATCTCTTCGCCAACGATATTCACCGCCCATCTCCAAGTCTAAATTCGCTGCAACCTCTTTTTTAGCAAATGCTTTAGAGTGTCGCTTGGCTATTTCTTTCTCGATTTCATAAAGCCCAATGCCCTGAATTCTAGTAGGTGTGTTTGGAAAATATTTACCGACTACTTTGGTGTTGATACCAATGCATTCAAACAATTGAGAACCACGATACGAGTTAAGTGTCGAAATTCCGATCTTGTTCATCACTTTCAAAATTCCTTTGCCGACAGCTTTGTTATAATTTTCAATCGCTTGAGTAAAAGTGAAATCAGTAATATCAAGTTCTTCTATTTGTTCACCAATAATTTCATTTACTAAATAAGGATTAACCGCACTCGCGCCAAATCCAAAGAGTAAAGCAAAATGATGTACTTCACGTGGTTCGGCAGATTCTATAATGATGCTTAGCTTTGATCTTTTTCCTAGCTTTTGCAGACCACTATTAACAAATGCACATGATAATAGTGCAGGAATAGGGGCTTGCGTTGCATTTACGTTTCTGTCAGAAAGTATGATAATATTGGTCCCTTCATCAACGGCTTTAGATGCTTGTTTTAGAATATCTTCTAAAGCATCTTCTAAACCATTATGACCTCTTTCGATATCATAAAGAGTAGGAATAGATACTACTTTATAATCAGGACTAACATCGTAATTCTTTATTTTATCTAAATCCTCTTTAGATATTACGGGATTCTGAATCTTTAATTTTCTACAATGTAATTCAGAAAACTCGAACAAGTTTTGATCACTACCTAAGGTCAAGCTGATATCTGTAATCAATTCTTCACGAATTCCATCAAGAGGCGGATTTGTAACTTGTGCAAATAGTTGTTTGAAATAATTGTAAATAAGTTGTGGACGTTCAGATAGAACTGCAATTGGCGTATCAGAACCCATTGAGCCGATGGGCTCTTTGGCATTTTTTCCCATTGGAAGAATAATGGTGTTAATGTCTTCCAACGTGTAACCAAAGACTGCTTTTCTTTTTTCTAGAGAGGCTTCTCCTAAAAACAATGGGCAATCATTATAGGGTATATCTTTTAGATGTACCAAGTTATTGTCTAGCCATTTTTTGTATGGATGTCGTTGTGCAATTTCCTCTTTAATCTCTTCGTCGTTGATTATTCGACCTTCCTGCATGTTTACAAGAAACATTTTTCCGGGTTCCAGTCTTCCGTGCAATTCTACATTTTCAGGTGCAATATCAACTACACCTACCTCCGATGACATAATAACATAATCATCTTTTGTTACCGTATATCTTGAAGGACGAAGTCCGTTACGATCTAAAACGGCGCCAATATAATTTCCATCAGTAAAAGGAACAGAGGCTGGTCCATCCCATGGTTCCATCATACAGGAGTGATATTCGTAAAAGGCTCGCTTAGCCTCTGACATAACCGTGTTTTTCTCCCAAGCTTCGGGCACAAGTATCATCATCACTTCTGGAAGCGAGCGCCCCGTCATCAATAATAATTCAACTACCATATCCATGGTTGCAGAATCGGATTTTCCTGGAAGGATAATGGGAATAATATTTTTGATTTCATCTCCAAACCAATCGCTAGCCAGTAATTCTTCTCGAGATCGCATTCTGGAAACATTTCCGCGTAAAGTATTTATTTCTCCATTATGACACATGTAACGAAAAGGTTGTGCCAAATCCCAAGTTGGAAAAGTGTTGGTTGAGAAACGTTGGTGAACCAATGAGAGTCTAGTGACTACTCTAGGGTCCATCAAATCTTTATAGTATAAACTGATGTCTTTCGGCATCAATAGCCCTTTGAAAATAATGATTTTAGTAGAAAGACTAGGGACATAGAAAAATGGACTTTCAGAAAGCTTTGAGTTGATAATGGTGTGCTCGGTAACTTTTCGAGCAATGAATAATTTTAAATTAAAATCGAATATACTTTGGTTGGTATCAGTTTTACTGATAAAGAGTTGTTTGACAAAGGGCTCCGTTTCCATTGCAATTCTACCAGGTACTGATCGATTAACAGGTACATCACGCCATCCTAAAAGTTTTAAACCTTGTTTCTTGATATTATCTTCAAAAACCTTGATGCAAAAATCACGTTGATTCTCCTTTTGAGGAAGAAAAACATTACTTACTGCATATTGCCCGGGCTCTGGAAGTATAAAATCACATTCAGCGGCGAAGAAGTCATGGGGTATGTCAATTAAAATACCAGCCCCATCACCTGTTTTTCCATCCGCACTTACGGCACCGCGATGTTCTAGTTTGTCAAGGATTTCAAGAGCCTTGTGGATTATGTCATTAGATTTTTTTCCTTTGAGGCTGCAAATGAAACCTGCTCCGCAATTATCATGTTCAAATTCTGGTGAGTATAACCCTTGCTTCTTCAACTTCATAAATTGTCGTATTTGTTCAAAAATAACTTTTTCATTGAATTATTTTCATTGATTTTGATGAAATGAAATAAAATATTTAACGTTATCAAATAATCGTTAAAAAATATATAATTAGATATTTATGGAAGGCTTAAATTATCAATCTGATAAATTTAAGATATTCAAAGCTAAAGGAGGGCTTAAATTAGGGGGTAAAATCTCTTAAGAATAGATATGTAACAAATCACCCCTTAAATTTTATTAAATGTGTACTGTTTGCACTATATTCAAGCAAAGTACCCCAAGAAAATAGGGGTATAGGTATAGAGTAGAACCATATACTCCGCTTAATCTCTTAAAACACTTCTTGAAATTACAATTTTTTGTATTTCAGATGTCCCCTCATAGATCTGGGTAATTTTGGCATCTCGCATGAGGCGTTCAACATGATAATCTTTAACGAAACCATTGCCTCCATGAATTTGTACAGCTTCAACCGTAGTTTCCATTGCGACTTGTGAAGCGTAAAGTTTAGCCATAGCCCCAGATAGATCATAGTTATTACCTTGATCTTTGTCCCAAGCCGCTTTATAGACCATGTGTCTGGCTGCTTCGATTTGGGTATGCATATCGGCTAGTTTGAATGCGATGGCTTGGTGATTGCTAATTTCCGTTCCGAAAGCCTTACGTTCCTTAGAATATTTTAAGGCCAACTCGTAAGCTCCGGCAGCAATACCTAAGGCCTGTGCTGCGATACCTATTCGTCCACCAGATAGCGTTTTCATAGCAAACTTAAATCCAAAACCGTCTTCGCCTATTCTGTTTTCTTTAGGAACCTTTACATCATTAAAAATTAAGGAGTGGGTGTCGCTTCCACGAATACCCAACTTATTTTCCTTGGGTCCGATTTCAAAACCATGAGCTCCTTTTTCAACAATTAAGGCATTAATTCCTTTGTGGCCTTTTTCTTTATCAGTTTGCGCAATCACCAAGTATACTTCTGCAGAGTTTCCGTTTGTGATCCAGTTTTTTGTACCGTTGATTATGTAATGGTCGCCTTTATCTATAGCGGTAGTTTTTTGTGAAGTTGCATCACTGCCAGCCTCAGGTTCAGATAAGCAGAATGCCCCGATAACTTCTCCTGATGCTAGTCGTGTCAAATATTTTTCTTTTTGTTCCTCCGTTCCATAAGTTTCTAGGCCGTAGCAAACCAATGAATTGTTGACGGAAACCACTACAGAGGCTGAGGCATCTATTTTCGATAATTCTTCCATGGCAATCACATATGATAAGGTATCCATGCCGCTACCATTGTATTCAGGGTCAACCATCATCCCCATAAAGCCTAATTCCCCAAGTTTTTTGATTTGCTCCACTGGAAACTCTTGGGCATCATCTCGTTCAATTACTTCTGGTAGTAATTCGTTTTGAGCAAAATCTCTTGCCGCTTGTTGAATCATTAAGTGCTCTTCAGATAGTGAAAAATCCATAGAAAAAAATTAAATTATTTTTCTGCAAAGATACGGGTATACTGAAAATAATAGATAACTATCTTCTTGTTTTAGGAGATAATATTATCCAATTTAAAGAATTAAAAATCGTTCAATACAAACCCAAATTTTTATATTTGTCAACTATCTTTTTCATTTTGATTTAAACCGATAATTATGGATCAGCAGTAACCCCTGAGGGGGAGGACAACAATTTTTAAGACAGGCATAAGGTATACTGATTACATAACAATTTAAATCAACGGAATGAAAGAATTACTTAAGACATACGAAAACAAACAGCCAGAAATTGTCTTTAACTGGAAGGATTCAGAAACGGAAGCCGAAGGGTGGACGGTTATTAACTCCTTACGCGGTGGTGCGGCAGGTGGAGGAACACGAATGCGAGAAGGTCTTGATATGAATGAGGTTCTTTCTTTGGCAAAAACGATGGAGGTTAAATTTACCGTCTCGGGTCCTCCAATCGGTGGGGCAAAATCTGGAATCAATTTTAATCCAAATGATCCGCGAAAAAAGGGAGTTTTAGAACGATGGTATCGTGCGGTAGCTCCTTTGTTGAAAAGTTATTATGGTACTGGTGGAGATCTAAATGTAGATGAAATACACGAAGTAATTCCAATAACTGAGGACGCTGGAGTGTGGCATCCTCAAGAAGGGGTTTTCAACGGGCATTTTAAACCTACAGAAGCAGATAAAATTAATCGTATTGGTCAGCTAAGAATGGGAGTTATTAAAGCCATCGAAACCGATAAATTTTCACCAGGAGTCGGCAGAAAATATACCGTTGCCGATATGATTACTGGATATGGAGTTGCAGAAGCCGTTCGTCATTATTACGATATTTATGGGGGCAATGTGGTGGGAAAAAAAGCTGTGGTTCAAGGCTTTGGAAATGTTGGGAGTGCAGCTGCTTATTATTTAGCACAAATGGGAGCTAAGGTTGTTGGAATAATTGATAGGGCGGGAGGCGTAATCAATGAAGAGGGGTTTTCTTTTGAAGAGATTCAAGACTATTTTCTAAGCAAAAAAGGAAATAGCTTGATTGCCGACGTTGATCAATTGATACCATTTGATGAAATCAATGAACGGATATGGAATTTGCAAACCGAAATTTTTGCTCCCTGTGCTGCGTCAAGGTTAATAACAAAACAACAAATTACGCAACTAATTGATACAGGTTTAGAAGTGATTTCTTGTGGAGCAAATGTACCCTTTGCCGACAAAGAGATATTTTTTGGACCCATTATGGAATATACAGATGGTAGAGTAAGTCTTATTCCTGACTTTGTCAGTAATTGTGGTATGGCAAGAGTTTTTGCTTATTTTATGGAGAAAAGAGTTGGGATTGATGATGAATTGATATTTAAAGACACTTCAGATACCATTCGAAAGGCAATTTTAAATATCTTTAGGCAAAATCCTTCCAAAACTGACATTTGTCAAACCGGATTTGAAATAGCGTTAAAACAATTAATTTAAACCAACACACCATATGGAAGCAGCAATTATACTCGTATTCGTACTAGGTTATCTCGCAATAACATTAGAACATAATCTAAAAATCGATAAGCTTATACCTGCTCTGGTCATGATGGCTATTTGTTGGGCGCTTATCGCATTGGGTATAGATGGCTTTGGTACTTGGTTTGATTCAGGAGCACACGCATTAGTAGATAATTTTGCTGGGATGGGGCATGATGATAAGCTTCATCTTATGGAAGAGACGCTTTTGCACCACTTAGGAAAGACCGCTGAAATTTTGGTATTTCTTTTGGGTGCCATGACTATTGTTGAAATCATCGACTATTTCGATGGTTTTGCTACCATCAAAAGTTTTGTAAAAACGAAGAGCAAAAGTAAAATTCTTTGGATTTTTTGTATTCTAGCTTTTATACTTTCAGCTATCATTGACAATCTTACGGCGACTATTGTACTAATTTCAATTTTACAGAAAATTGTTAAGGAAAGAGATGTTCGTATTTGGTACGCTGGTTTAATAATTATTGCGGCGAACGCAGGTGGTGCTTGGTCTCCGATCGGTGATGTAACCACTACGATGTTGTGGATTGGAAATAAAGTAAGTACTGTTAAATTAATTAGCTTCTTGCTTATACCGTCTTTAATATGTATGCTCGTTCCTGCGCTTATTGCTTCTTTTTTACCAGCTTTCAAGGGGCAACTAAATGCCACAGAAGAAGAAGATAAGGAAGTAAATAAATTTAGTGCTCGGATGTTGTATTTGGGGCTTGGAGCTATCGTTTTTGTTCCAATTTTTAAGACAGTTACGCATCTTCCCCCTTATGTAGGTATGATGCTCTCTTTGGGTGTAGTTGCAACTTTTGCAGAAATTTATAGTAAAAGTAAATTCAATATAAGTAGTGTGAATGATGAGCATGGTGAACATATGTCAGCGCATCACAGTCCAGTACACAGTTCATTATCTAAAATTGAGTTGCCTAGTATCCTTTTCTTTTTAGGAATTTTGATGGCTGTAGCTGCTTTAGAATCTTTAGGTCAGCTATTTGGTTTCGCTACTTGGTTACAAGATTCTACACCAATGCTTGGTACGGAGATGGCTGGAACACGGGTTTCTGATTTGGTAGTATTGCTCTTAGGAGTAGGTTCCGCGGTTATTGACAACGTTCCGTTGGTGGCTGCCAGTTTAGGAATGTTCTCTGAAGGATTAGATAATCAACTATGGCACTTTATCGCATATTCCGCGGGTACTGGTGGTAGTATGTTAATTATTGGTTCTGCCGCTGGTGTGGTAGCCATGGGTATGGAAAAGATCGATTTCTTCTGGTATTTAAAGAAAATATCATGGCTCGCATTTCTTGGATTTATAGCCGGTGCGATCTGCTTTATTCTAATGCGGCAATTTGTTTAAAGCCAACATACTTTTATCGATAAACTACCGTTATAAGGGCAACTGTTAACCTCAAATATTTTTATGTTATTATTTCAAGACTTAGCACAAGACCCTGAATTAGGAGATGTGCTATCCGAAGAAAAAACACTTTCTGTCATTGATCTGATTTTCAATGGCGGTACAGGTAGTGTGGTAATTATTTCAGTGTTGTTTATCATGCTATTCGTGGCTTTGTATATTTATTTTGAGCGCATCTTTGCTATCAAGGCTGCATCAAAAATTGATAGTAATTTCATGAATCAGATTCGTGATCACGTCACGGGTGGTAAACTTGATGCAGCAAAAATGTTATGCGCACAAACTGATTCACCAGTCGCACGACTTACGGAAAAAGGAATTTCTAGAATAGGAAAGCCCCTAGACGATATCAATACTGCAATAGAAAATGCAGGTACACTAGAGGTTTATAAATTAGAGAAAAATGTAAGCGTATTAGCAACAGTAGCTGGCGCGGCACCAATGATTGGCTTCTTAGGAACTGTAATTGGTATGATTTTAGCATTCCATGAAATGGCTACCAGTGGTGGTCAAGCAGAAATGGGCTCTCTGGCGTCTGGTATTTATACAGCAATGACAACAACTGTAGCCGGATTAATCGTAGGTATTATTGCCTATATTGGTTATAATCACTTAGTGAATAGAACGGATAAGGTTGTTCATAAAATGGAGGCCAATGCGGTGGAGTTCTTAGATTTATTGAACGAACCTCTTTAAGTTGATTGTATGAAGTTGAAAGGAAGAAATAAAGTGAGTCCTGACTTTAGCATGTCATCAATGACAGATATCGTATTCTTGTTATTGATCTTTTTTATGCTTACCGCAAACTCGCCTAATGCTCTAGATTTACTTTTGCCAAAAGCAAAAGGCAAATCAACCAATACACAAAACGTATCCGTAAGTATCGATAAGAATTTACAGTATTTTGTGAATAACGAGAGAATCAATGGAGAGTACATAGAAATTGAATTAAAAAAGGCACTAGAAGGACAAGATAAACCCACAATTATTCTAAGGGCAGAAGAGAACGTAGCGATCAAAGAAGCGGTAAACGTTATGGATATTGCCAATAGAAACAATTATAAAGTTATTTTGGCCGTGCGACCTAATTAGGATAAACGCATGTCATTCTTAGACACGAGACACAAAAAGAAATCATTCACACTTACTACCTTACTGTTAAGTGTGCTCCTCCTTGTACTTTTTTATATAGGACTCACCTATATGGACCCGCCAGAAGAGAACGGAATCTCAGTGAATTTTGGAACTACCGATTTTGGTAAAGGAAGAGTACAACCCAAAGAGAAAATACGCTCGGAACCTTTAGATACACCTCCTGTGGAGCCTACAAAGCAAGAAGAAGTTGTTGAGGAAGTAGTGGAAGAAGTAGTCGAAGAAGAACCAGAAAAAGTTGTTGAAAAAGAAGCTCCGGCGGAGAAGGTTTTGACAAAAGAAAGTGACGAGGCGATAAAAATAAGGCAAGCAAAGGAGGCAAAAAAACGAGCGGAAGACGCTGCAAAAGCAGAAAAGAAAAGAAGGGAAGATGAAGTAAAACGAGAGAAAGCCAAAGCAGCGAAAATCGCAAAACAAAAAAAGGATGCTGAAGAGAAAGCTCGAAAAGAGCAAGAGGCCAAAAAGAAAAAGCTTGATGAAATAATGGGTGGCCTAAATAAATCTGATGGTACCGCATCAGGTTCTGAAGGAGATGATGACAGAGCCGGAGATAAGGGTCAGCCAGATGGTGATCCATATGCGACCAGTTATTATGGTAGTCCAGGTTCTGGAAATGGAACAGGGGGTTACGGCTTAAATGGTCGATCGTTAGTTAGTAAAGGCAAGGTGGCTCAAGAATGTAATGAATCTGGAAGAGTTGTAGTAAAGATTATTGTTGACAAAAACGGAAGAGTGGTTAGTGCAACTCCGGGCGTTAAGGGTACTACAAATAACAATCCTTGTTTATTAGAACCAGCCAAGAAAACAGCTTTCATGCACAAATGGAATCTTGATGCGAAGGCGCCAAGTTCTCAAGTAGGTTTCGTGGTAGTAAATTTCAAGTTAGGAGAGTGACCTATCAACAGACTTTAAATTGGATGTTTGCTCAACTTCCGATGTATCAAAAGCAGGGAAAGTCAGCTTTAAATGCAAAACTTGATAAAATTCTACAGTTTTCAGAGCATCTAGGTTATCCTGAGAAAAAATTTAAAAGTATTCATGTTGCGGGAACGAATGGAAAAGGTTCTAGTAGCCATATGCTCGCGTCTATTCTTCAAGAAGCAGGTTACAACGTAGGTTTGTATACCTCTCCTCATTTAAAGGACTTTCGAGAACGTATTCGAATAAATGGCACAACGGTAAGCAAAACATTCGTGATTAATTTTATTGCTAATAACCGATCATTTTTTGAGGACCATCAACTATCATTTTTTGAGATGACTGTGGGTATGGCTTTCGACTATTTTGAGAAACATATGGTTGATATAGCTATTATTGAAGTTGGGTTGGGCGGTCGATTAGATTCAACAAATATTATTTTTCCAGAAGTTTCTTTAATAACGAATATAGGCTTAGATCATACTGATATATTGGGAGATACTTTGAAGAAAATTGCCTTTGAGAAAGCAGGCATTATTAAAGAGAATGTTCCAGTGGTGATAAGCGAACGTCAGAAAGAAACCACGGAGACATTTTTGGAGGTGGCGCATTCAAAAAACGCGAAACTTGTATTTGCTGACGATTTGGTACAACTAGAGTATGAAACGGATCTCCTTGGAGCTTATCAATTTAAGAATATAAAGGGTGTTATTGCTTCGCTAAAGTTTTTAGAGGAATTTTTAATACAGCAAGAACATATCAGTGATGGCTTAAAAAATGTTGTTCGAAACACGGGCCTATTAGGTAGGTGGCAAATATTAGGGACTAAACCAACTATAGTTTGTGATACAGCCCATAACAAAGAAGGAATCTTGTTGGTTCTTGAACAAGTTGCAAAACAAAATTTCAATCATTTACGCGTTGTATTAGGTTTTGTGAAGGATAAAAATTTGGATACACTGTTGCCATTGTTTCCGAAAGATGCTACGTACTACTTCTGTAAACCAGATATACAAAGAGGATTAAATGCCATGGTTCTAGAGAAAGAGGCTGCCAATTTTGGTTTAAAAGGACTGGTTTATAAGTCAGTAGCGGAAGCTCAGAATGCAGCTGTCCGAGAGGCCTCCGCATCAGATTTTATTTTTATTGGAGGAAGCAATTTTACCGTAGCTGAAGTAGTTTAATATTTTCTTATTTTTTCTTTTGGAGTATCTAAAACTATTCTATATTTGCAATCCCTTTTAGGGCTCTTAGCTCAGTTGGTTCAGAGCACCTGCCTTACAAGCAGGGGGTCACTGGTTCGAATCCAGTAGGGCCCACAAGTAAACTCAGGGCTTCAGAAACATATCGTCTTCTGAGGCCTTTATTATTTTAAAGCCATCTGCCCACGGATTTACTAACTATACGCAACCTTAAGTAGAAGTAGTGCCGAATTCAAAATTCAGTTCTTCGGAGTGCGGGTTCGATTCCCACTCGAGTACTTAGAGGGTAAGCCAAGATATAAATTTCGGCTTTTTTACACTTATCATTACCGCTTCACAGCTTTCCAAATCGAAATTAAGGATGATGTCTTCAGATTTGGTACCATCTGTGATTTCTATCGATACCGTATTCGGGGGTGCATCATCAAGATTGTGTGCGTACAGTAAAAGATCATTGAATTTATTGGGGTCTAGGGTTACTTTAAATTCTCTTTTCCAATAAGTCAGAGAGTGTTTGGACATAATAGAATTATCGTTTAAAAATATGAATACAAAATCCGCGTCTTGCCTGCCGTGGTCTCATATTTTAATGCAAATGTCTTCATTAATAAAACTCAGTTCTTTGGTTTAGGATATTTTTCGGAATAACCTTAATATCGGCCATTGAAAAGTGGTTTTTGGTAGTAATACCCTGTTCGCTTCCTTTGAAATTTCTTATTGGGATAAAAGTACTAGCGTAATAAGGTTTTTTGTAACTGTATCACTAGGAATAGTGTCTTGAATACACTCTGAAAGCAAAAAAAATATCAGAGACGGGGTGAGGACTACAGTTAAGTATTAACACAAAAGTGCCTACCTAGCTGAAGCACATACCAATATTTCTAGCTTTGAGAGCTGTTTATTTAGTATAAATTAACCATCTATTTTTTAGTTGTTCGCGGCCCTTAAAGCTGCTTTCATAAAGCCCATTGCATAAGCCATACCTGCGTACCAAGAACCATCGCAACTCATTTGCGGTGTATGGTCGGGAATTAAAATGCCTTCAAAATTATTTTGTTTTAAAATTTCTAAAATTTTAAACATATCAATATCTCCTTCATCCACAAATACCTCTTTATAATTAGGTACTTTACCTACTACATTTCTAAAATGGATATAAGCAATTTTATTTTGTTTACTATACTGATTTGTTGCTTCGTAAACGCTGCCATCTGTCATTTCTGCAATGGTGCCTAAGCAAAATTCAAGATTATTACTTTCACTGGGTTGCATGTCTATAAGACGCTGATACATATCTGGTTGATAAACCAATCGCGGTGTGTTTCTAACATAGGGCATTGGTGGGTCGTCTGGGTGTGCCGCCATTTTCACACCCGCTTCTTCTGCAACAGGTATAATTTCATTTAAAAAATACTGTAATCTTTGCCATAATACAGCATGAGATACGCGTTCTACGGTTCCTTCAGGAGCATTATCATCATAGACCATATTCCAAACCATGCCATTAGGTATAGGAGTTTCGTCCACTGAACCTTCCATCCCAACAGAAATAGCGCCTCCTCTGGCAAATGGTTTTTCAACTCTACTAGATACGCCTGCTAAAGAAAAATTGTATCCAAAAACAGGTATTCCTGCTTTTCCAACAATACGAATCTGCTCTTTGACCAATTCTATTTGTGCTTCTTTTTTTGGGCCATCCAAAAGAATATCATGCCAAATAGAAGGGTCGAAATTTTCAATGGCATACCATTCTAAACCGTAACTATTTATCTCTTTTTTAATATTAAGAAGTTCTTCTAAAGTCCATAGCTCGCCATTACCTGCTTTACCCCAACCTCTATCGCCACCAATAGGCTGGTTGGCGTTAGATTTACTGTTGTCTGCATTACCAAAATAATCTACCATGTGTACCACTAAATGTGTAGCACCACATTGTTTTGCAAACTTATAATGCTGTTCATTGAGCATGTGATGGTATAATCCAAATCCTAGTTTCATCTTATACTATTTTTGTTTTAAAAATGCTTTAATCTCTTCATCTGTATAGCTACTAAAGTGCTTTAATATCTCTTCGGCATGTTGATTTAATAATGGTGCAGGTTTATCAATTTTTTGCGGCGTATCACTAAATTGAACCGGGAAACCTGTAGTTTTAACTTTACCTATCGTAGGGTGTTCATATTCTAAAATCATGTTGTTGTGCTGTATCTGACGGTCTTCTACCATCTCTTTAAAACTATTAACTTGGGAACACCAAATATCTTCTGCTAATAATATATCTAACCATTCGGTAGTAGTTTTTGTTTTAAAAACAGCATTGAAATCATTGCGAATATCATCCCTTCCTTCTATAATATTATTTGAATCGAATGCTTCATTATCATATTTATCCAAACCGATAACCTGGGCTAATTTTCGAACAGAATTCATGCCTATAGCAATATAGCCATCACTTGTATCGTACAAGCCATAGGGCGCTCCAAGCCACGGATTTGGAATACCACTTTCACTACGTTCAGGATTTTCGCCTTTGTGTAAAAACGCCGTAATTTCCTGAGTATGAAATCCTACTGCCGAACTCAATAAATTAGCTTCTATTTTCTGTCCTTTACCTGTAACGCTGCGCGAATAAATCGCTGCCAAAACCGATTGTACAATAAACAAACTCGTTAATAAATCTGCTTGTCCAACGGCAGTCACTACGGGTAAATCTCCTTTTCTTCCATTTAGAAATGGCCCACCACTAATAGATTGTGCCAGTAAATCTTGCCCTGGTCGTTTTAAATAAGGGCCAGATGCACCGTAACCCGAACTTGAACAATACACCAATTTGGGATTTAATACTTTCATATCTTCATAACCTAATCCCAAACGCTCCATAACTCCCGGACGGAAATTTTCTAGAAGGATATCCGCTTTGGCAATAATATCTTTTGCTATTTGTTTGCCCTCATCCGTTTTCATATCGAGGGCAATACTTTTTTTATTTCTGTTGAAGCTAATAAACGAAATACTCTCGCCTTTTGGATACAAATTCCCATATGCATAATGCCTTAACCAATCGCCTTTTGGAGGTTCTATTTTTATGATTTCTGACCCCATATCTCCTAACATTTGGGTTGCCCAAGGACCTTGTGCTAATTGTGAAAAATCGGCAACAACCAATCCTTTTAATGGTCCGTTTTGTTCCATAGTTATTTTTCTGATTTTTTTATAAAACTTTGAATGGCCTGTTGTGCTTCCTCATG
>CALHCJ010000074.1 GCA_937936275.1 uncultured Flavobacteriaceae bacterium | reverse complement strand
ATTTTTAAAGCATTATCTCAACACACATCTACCCGAAGCTGTCTTTAAAATACCTGACGCTACCTATCTCGCATGGATTAATGTAGCTGCTTATTTGCCTGACGAAGAAAACTTAACTCTATTTTTTGCCAACAAAGCAGGGGTGCTTTTAGAAGGGGATAATATGTTCGTTTCTAATGGGAAAGGACACATTCGATTAAATTTGGCTTGCCCCAGATCACGTCTTGAGGAAGGTTTACACAGAATCAAGGATGCTATTGAAGCTAAATCTTGACCTTGCCTCAAAATCAATTTACGCAAAAAGGGGTTTGGTATTGTATTTGAAGTTGATACTTCGGTCATTCGAAAGGCTTTTTTCGTGCCCTACTATTAACAATTTTTGGCAGTAGAACTACGGCATTTTTTTCTAATTTAATTAACTTTGAACACATGGGTTTTTTTAGCAAAGGATATCGAGATTATGATTATAAACCGCGTTACTACAAAAGTGACAAGGAAGGTCATCCTTTTAAAATCGAGTACAAATTTGATCAGTACCGAACTACTGTCGGTCCAAAAGGCGGGTTAAAAGGAAAATTTCGCCGCGCAATGGAAGATTCGAAACGCGAAGGTGATCGAAACATGCGCGTACGCTTATTGGTAATTGTATCCATTTTAGTGCTCCTATTTCTTTACATTATAGATTTCGATCTCTCAATATTTTTTGGAAGCTGATGGGTGATATCATTAAACTTTTACCTGATCATGTTGCCAATCAAATTGCGGCAGGTGAGGTAGTTCAGCGCCCAGCTTCTGTGGTCAAAGAGCTTCTAGAAAATGCCATAGATGCAGGCTCAACATCTGTTATGCTGATTATAAAAGATGGTGGAAAAGCACTGATTCAAGTTGTAGATAATGGCATTGGTATGAGCGCCACTGATGCGCGACTCAGTTTTGAAAGGCACGCAACTTCTAAAATTCAAAAAGCAGAAGATTTATTTAATCTTGATACAAAAGGTTTTCGAGGTGAAGCTCTAGCATCTATTGCAGCCATCGCACATGTTGAGCTACAAACGAAACCAGAAAATTCAGAATTAGGTACAATCCTAAAAATTGAGGGTAGTAAAGTGATTTCTCAAGAAGTAGGTACCGTTAGCAAGGGCACTTCGTTGTCCGTGAAAAATCTGTTTTTTAACATTCCCGCCCGAAGAAATTTTTTAAAATCGAATCAGGTAGAATTGCGCCACATTACCGATGAATTTCATCGCGTTGCTTTAGCGCATCCTGCTATTGCTTTTCAATTCCATAATAACGGGAATGAGATATTTAATCTTCCTATTAGTAATTACCGCCAGCGCATTGTGAATGTTTTCGGACATAAAAGTAATGCGAAGTTAGTTCCCGTGGGGGAAGATACTCAGGTGGTAAAAATTTCAGGCTTTATTGTGAAACCAGAATTCGCAAGAAAAAGTAGGGGAGAGCAGTTTTTCTTCGTCAACAATCGTTTTATTAAAAGTCCATATTTATATCATGCGGTCGCCAATGCTTTTGAGGGACTCATAAAATCAGATGCGCATCCAGGTTATTTTCTTTATTTAGATGTTGATCCTGCTTCGATTGATATCAATATTCATCCGACAAAAACAGAGGTTAAGTTTGATGATGAACATACTTTGTACGCGATTTTAAGATCAACGGTAAAACATAGTTTGGGACAGTTTAATGTAGTTCCGTCGCTAGATTTTGAGAAAGATCAAAATTTAGAAACACCGTATGCATATAAGAATAAAGGAGCAGACATACCCAAAGTGTCTGTTGATGCAGCATTTAATCCATTTCAAGAAACGGCACAGAAGCACGTTGGTGGTAAAACGTATCAGAAAGACCGAAATGTAAACTCAAAGGCTTGGGAGAGTCTCTATGTAGGTCTCGATACTGAAATAGACAACGGTAATGAGTTTAGTACAATAGCCTTTGAGTCTGAAGCGATTACGAGCTCTATTTTCGATGATCAAACGGAGTCCGTTGAAACGAAAACAACGACGTTTCAGCTACGACGAAAATATGTGGTCACCACAATTAAGTCAGGTATGATTGTTATCGATCAAAGTAGAGCGCATCAAAGGGTGCTTTATGAGAAATTTTTAAAAAATATAACGATTAAAGAAGCTGTTAGCCAACAACTACTTTTTCCATTGAAGCTCTCCGTTACGCCTTCAGACCAAAGCATACTTCATGAAATAAAGGAGAGTCTTCATACTATCGGATTCGTATTTGATATTGCTACGGAAGAAACAATTGAAATTACGGGCGTACCTTTGTTGGTTTCAGAAAGTGAAGTAGGAATGGTTTTAGATCAGCTGATTTCAGACTATCAAATGGAAATTTCGGGGGAAAGTTTTTCGCAAACGGATATTTTGGCAAAAACCCTTTCGAAAACTTTATCTGTAAAAACGGGTGAGGTTTTAGATACGGCTTCGCAAATAGCTTTAGTAAATGATCTTTTTGCTTGTAAAGAACCTCAAGTGAGTCCGTTTAATAAATCAGTATATGTGACGATTACTGAAAATGATATTGATAAAAAATTTATATAGATGATGAATCGACTTACTGAAACCGTAAAACATTTACTCATCGTAAATGTGTTGTTTTTTATAGCCACATCTTTGTACGGTGATCAGATGTACGAATGGTTTTCGCTTTACTATCCCAAAAATGAATACTTTCAACCTTGGCAAATTGTAACACATATGTTTATGCATGGTGGTTTTGCTCATATAGCCTTAAATATGTTTGGGCTGTGGATGTTTGGTAGCCCAGTAGAACAATACTTAGGAAGAAATCGTTTTCTGTTTATTTATTTTTCAGCAGGTTTAGGTGCTGCACTTTTTCAAATTGGGTTTCATTATTTCAATATATTACCTATTGAAACCGACCTTTTAAGTACAGGATTGACTAGCGATCAGATTGTACAAATGATTTCTACGAATAGATCAGCAATAGAATTAACCGAACAACAAATAGGATTATTAGGACAGGCATATTCTATCTATGGTGAACATTTTTTTAGTCAAATGGTTGGGGCGTCAGGATGTCTTTTTGGAGTATTAGCTGCGTTTGGAGTGATGAATCCAAATGCGGAGTTAATGCTGATTTTCTTACCGATTCCTATAAAAGCCAAGTATTTTATTCCTGGTGTAATCATTTTGCTAAATGTTGTTCCTGCTATTACGGGAAGAGCAATATTTGGTCCCGATAATATTGCCTATATGGCTCATATTGGAGGCGCGATTGTAGGATTCATAATAATGTGGTACTGGAAAAAGAATTCGTTTAATAAAAACCGTTGGAATTAAGATGAAGAGCGGAGGATTACGATATCAATACGCAAGGCTAAGTGTAGCAGAAAAGTTAATTGCTATTAATGTAGCGGTCTTTATTGTCAATTCTTTGGTGCCATTTCTTTTTCAGTTAGGAAGAAATAGTATTGAAAGATGGTTTTGGGTCCCTAAGGATATTATTGATTTTTTTATGCAGCCATGGTCAATACTTACGTATTCTTTTTTTCACGATGGGTTATTAC
>CALHCJ010000073.1 GCA_937936275.1 uncultured Flavobacteriaceae bacterium | reverse complement strand
GGGTTGCCCTTTGGGTACAGGAACTGGAGATGCTGGATATAAGTTCGATGATGAGTTTCATCCTGAACTGAAACATGATAGTCCTGGTGTTCTATCAATGGCAAATGCTGGACCCGGAACGAATGGTAGCCAATTTTTTATAACTCACATTGCAACACCTTGGTTAGATAATAAGCATACGGTATTCGGGCATGTAGAATCAGGTCAAGACATTGTTGATGCCATCGCCCAAGGTGATCAAATTGAAAGTTTACAAATTGAGAGAGTAGGTGCAGAAGCCCAAAGTTGGGATGCTCTAGCTGCTTTTGAAACTTTTAAAGGTGCTGGAGCAGAGCGCCTAGCGGCAGAAAAAGCGAAACAATCTGCTGAACTTGATAAAGTTGCTGCGGGCTTTGATAAAACGGAAAGTGGACTTAGATATAAAATAATTCAAAAGGGAGACGGTAATAAAGCGGAAGCTGGTCAAAAGGTTTCAGTGCATTACGAAGGGTCTTTGTTAAATGGACAGGTGTTCGATTCTTCTTATAAACGCAATCAACCAATAGATTTTCAATTAGGTGTTGGTCAGGTAATTAAGGGTTGGGATGAAGGTATTTCACTTTTACAAGTGGGTGATAAAGCGCGCTTTGTAATTCCATCAGATTTAGGATACGGTGGGGCTGGTGCTGGAGGAGTAATTCCACCAAATGCTACCCTAATTTTTGATGTAGAATTAATGGGGGTGAATTAATAAAACCGCTGCGAAATAAAATAATATAAAAACTCCTTTGTACTAGTGTACAAAGGAGTTTTTATATTAATACTACTTATGATTCGTTACTATTTAAGAGAAATAGCAGGATGTTCAATACGATTAAACTTAGGAAAATAAGAAAAAAAGATATCATAGCATGTGTTCTTACTTGGGTTGTTAATGTCATTATAACAACTACACAAATAAAAACCCTAATTAAAAATTAGTAGGTTTGTTAACCTACCAGTTTTCGCGTTTGCCTTCTGTCGAGCTATAGCGCAGTAGTGCTACATTAATAACCACAACAATTAAAAGAATACTAAAAACAATCATATTTGGGGATATTAGGAGGTGATCGTTATTTAAATATAAGGATTATTTAAATAATAACGCCAAAATTTAGTAAATCTTATGAAAAACTGCTTTATAATTAAGATATGTTAACTTTTGCTTCAGATGGGTTGGTATGTGACAAAAAAAAAGCCCAGACTATAAAGTCAGGGCTCTTATGCTATAAAAAAGTTTACTACTTAGTCAACTACCTTCACATTAACGGCGTTCAATCCTTTTTTACCTTGTTGTAGTTCAAATTCTACAACATCACCTTCACGAACCTCGTCGATTAAGCCAGAAATGTGTACAAAATGATCTTCGTTCGAACCTTCTTCAGTGATGAAACCATATCCTTTGGAATCGTTGAAGAACTTAACTGTTCCTTTACTCATAATACTAAAAATTAAAATTATTAAAAAGCAAAGATACTTTTTTTTAGTTAAAATACTGAATTTTGGGAAGTTATATTTAGGTGAAGCTAAGGTAAAGGTTTTGAGAATCGTAAGTTAATCCTTTAAACTTAAGTTACTGTTTGGCCAGTTTACGCATTACCACCCACTGTTTTAACATATCTCTTGATTCTTGAGCAGGATAACCTAAAACTGTTTTTCCAGCTGGTACGTCTCCGACTACTCCAGAACCTGCGCCGACGGTTACCCCTGAATGTAACGTTGTATGATCTTTTATCGAGGCACTTCCACCAATAATAACTCCATCGCCTAAAGTAACGGAGCCTGCCAAACCACTGTGGCCTGCCATAATACATGAACGGCCCATGATACAGTTATGGGCAATTTGCACCTGATTATCTATTTTGCAATTATCACCAACAACGGTGGCACTAAACTTACCACGATCAACACAAGAATTGGCACCTATTTCTACGTCATTACCAATAATTACAGTTCCTATCTGGGGTATTTTAACTAAACCTTTTCCGTCTTCGCTAGGGCGATAACCGAATCCGTCAGCTCCTATACTGACATTATTGTGAAATATACATCGATCACCGATAGTACAGCGTTCACGAACAACAGTTCCTGACCAAATAGTTGATTGTTTTCCTATATGCGTCTCGTCCATAATGGTGACGTTTGGGTAAAGTACTACTGCATCTCCTAAAACAACATCTTTTCCAATATAGCAATTAGCTCCGATTTTGACATTATGTCCAATTTTTGCGGTATCATGCACGACTGCAGTAGGGTGAATATCGATCTCAAAAACTGGAGCATCAGGTTCAAAAACTTCTAAGACTTTGGCCATAGCTAAATCGGCATTCTGAACTTTAATAATAGCACGATTTTTCCCAGGTTCAACTTCTAGGTTAGCATTCACAATAGCTGCAGTAGCTTTTGAAGTTTTCCATTGCGATATATACTTACCGCTACCGATAAAGGTAATATGGTTTTTTTGGGCTTTTCGAAGCTCTTCTGGTCCATTGATAATAATATCTGTTTTTCCTATAAGTTCTCCATGTAATATGTCGTTTATTTCAGTAATTGTAAAAGATTTCATAGTCAATTTTAAGGTTTATAGCACTCATCGGATTGTGCTTTGGGAAAGATACCAATTTAACCTTAAAATGGTTTACTCGCTAATTGTGATTTAGAATGCTCAGAGCCCTGTCTAGAAAATAAAGTAATTTTCTTTTTAATGCTTCCCGGGCTTGGCCTGAGGTTATTTGTAAAAAAAGCCTTCTGAGCGTCAGAAGGCATATCTATTGAAGAATTTGATTTCTATACCGTTGGATCTGGTGTCATGCGCAAATATGGTTTCACTTCTTCAACTCCTTTTGTAAATATTTCTTTGGCATCTGATGTCGAAATAGAAGGACTAACCACTACATCTTGACCGCTTTCCCAATTGGCCGGAGTTGCCACTTTATGATTTGCTGTTAGTTGTAACGAATCAATAACACGAAGCAATTCATAAAAATTACGACCTGTTGATGCGGGGTATGTTAGGGTCAGCTTCACCGTTTTGTCTGGAGCAATAATAAACACAGATCTTACCGTCAGCGTACTGTTTGCCTTCGGATGAATCATATCATACAAATCCGACACCTTTTTATCCTCATCAGCAATAATCGGAAAGTTTACTGTTGTTTGCTGAACTTCATTAATGTCTTTGATCCATTCTGCATGAGAAGTAGCACCGTCAACACTAAGCGCTAACATCTTTACGTTTCGTTTGTCAAATTCGTTTTTAAATTTCGAAGCTGTACCTAATTCTGTTGTGCAAACAGGTGTAAAATCTGCAGGATGAGAAAATAAAATGCCCCAGCTATCTCCTAAATAGTCATATAAATTAATGGGGCCTACAGAACTATCTGCAGTAAAATTTGGAGCCGTATCACCCAATCGTATGGTTGCCATAAGTTTATTATTTTAATTATACTCTAGTTGTCCTACAAAATTAATAGATAATAAAAGTGAAAACGTATTCTCGGGGTTAAAAATGTATTAAAGTTTAGTATTTTTAGGTATGGAAAATCTAAGCTATCCCATTGGACATTTTGAGTGCCCCCAAGAAATTACCCAACAGCATATTGCAGATTGGATACAAGTTCTTGAAACATTACCAGCGCGTCTAAACGACCTCGTAAGCGGTCTCTCAGCGGAACAATTGGAAACTCCCTATCGGCCGAAAGGGTGGACTATCCGTCAAGTGATACACCATATCGCTGATAGTCATCATAATAGTTATACCCGCTTTAAATGGGCGCTGACCGAGAACAAACCGTTAATAAAGGCTTACGAGGAAAAGGAATGGAGTAAATTGTTTGACGCACGAACTGCTCCTATCGAACTATCGCTAACGTATATTTCAGCCTTACACGCAAAGTTGGTTTATTTATTAAAAGGACTTTCGAAAGATGATTTGCAAAAATACTACTTGCATCCTGATGGAAATGTACCTGTTACGGTAGAAGAAAATATTGGTAAATATGCTTGGCACAGTAATCATCATTTTGCTCATATAGAAGGACTACTGCAACGTAAAGATTGGATATAACGAGGTTTTTCTAACACTTTTTAACCATAATCCACATCTGTTTTTCTGACTCCAAAACTGTTGGAAGGGTAACTTGACTTTTTCCTTCGACGCTATATCCATTTTTAAGGTAGAAATTCAGCGCAGGTCCCTTTTGCATGGTGTCTAACCAAATGATTTTTTTATTCAGTTCTTTAGCCCTAAGCATCGCAAAATGTAACACTTTTTTACCAATACCTTTTCCAGAGAATTCGTTGAGAATATATATTTTATCTATATATAAAGCCTCCCCAGCGGTATAAGAATTTAAGGCTGCATCTAGTGTCATTTTGAAAATACCGACCGATTGTTTATTCCATCTTATAATATAAAGTAAGGTATTTCCATTCTTAGCTTCATCTTCAAGTACAGAGTTAGTAAAGCTACTTTCAATATAGGGGGTAGTGTTTTGTTGAGGCCATAAATGCACATAGTGTTGATTGTAAGCCTCCGTTCCCACTTTGATATAAAGGTCATACAGCTCGGGAGTCAACGGTTCAAAGTGAACAATATTCTTCATAGAAAGTTAGGATTTTTCGCCGCCTTCAGGACCGTAAAACAGAACCCAAGTAGAAAAGTCATCGGTGAAATTTTCAAAGCGGTGTTCTATCCCTGCTGGAACAAACAGAAAATCTCCTGGTTTAAAAGTGGTGCGTTGCCCATCATTTAAAAATTCACCCTTGCCAGCTAGTATGATGTAGACTTCATCACGGGTATGCGGTTGCTGTAAATCGATTTTTTCTGGTTTGTAAAGTTCTACCTCAAGAGTACCGTGCTCAAACAATTTTAGAAAAGGAGATTCAATCTGTCTAAGTTGTTCAAGTGCCCTTTTACTATCAATTTTCATATTGTAATTAATCAATTGATGTTAAATCCATTTAATGTTACAGCCAATACTAGGTTTTTGATTTGAGGTTACAGTAGTGCCATTCAACGTGGCATCAATTGCATTTCGTAAATCAGTGCCTGATAGTGGTATACCGTTTCCTGGTCTTGAATCATCTAGTTGACCACGATAAACTAGGTCTAATTTTGAATCAAACAAATAAAAATCGGGCGTACAAGCAGCATCATATGCTTTTGCAATATCCTGCGTCTCGTCATATAAATATGGAAAACTATAATCTTCCTCCTGCGCTTTTTTCTTCATTAAATGAGGTGCATCTTGTGGATAATTTTTCACATCATTACTTGATATCGCTATAAAACCGATTCCTTTATTCTGATAGTCCTTGGCCAATCTCGAAATCTCTGGATTGACATGAATAACAAAAGGGCAATGATTGCATATGAACATAATTACGGTTCCTTTTTCTCCTTTTAAAGTTTGAAGATTCAGAGTTTTATCTGTTACTGTATCCATTAAGCTGAATTCAGGTGCTTTGGTACCTAAGGCTAACATGTTACTTGGGGTTAGAGACATTTTCTATTCGTTTAGTTGATAAAGTTAAAAGTATTTAGATGATTCTTTGACATCCAATTTGCTATTTTTACCTTAACTTTTTTGAATTTAACAAGACCTAACCTTTTCTTTGACCGACTTCGATATTGATACGATACAAATCAATTTTTCAACCGATTCACTTTGGGTGTTGAATTTTGTATTAGCCTTTGTCATGTTTGGTGTTGCCTTAGAAATTTCCGTATCAGATTTTAAACGTCTACTTAAAGATCCTAAACCCATTTTGGTAGGTGTTGTTTGTCAATTTTTAGCCCTACCCGCAATTACTTTTCTGTTGATTCTTATCATTCAGCCCGGGCCCAGTATAGCCTTGGGAATGTTCATGGTAGCTGCTTGCCCGGGAGGAAATATTTCTAATTTCATTAGTCACCTCTCTAAAGGTAATACTGCTTTGTCAGTAAGTCTTACCGCCTTCGCTACTTTGCTTGCCGTAGTCATGACGCCCTTAAACCTCCAATTCTGGGGGTCTTTTTACCTACCGTCAGCCCAGCTGTTGAAAAAAGTAGCCATATCTCCATGGGATATGGTCCAGTTGGTAGCCCTTCTTCTAGCGGTACCTTTGGTATTGGGTATGTGGGTGAATCATCAAAAACCTCAATTAGCAATTCGAATCGGAAAAATTCTTAAAGTAGGTTCTTTATTATTTTTTATAGTGCTAATTTTTATTGCGCTTTTCAATAATAGAATCATTTTTATGGATTACATATTTTATGTCTTTTGGATTGTTTTGATTCATAATTTAATTGCATTTGCTACAGGATTTTCCATCGCCAAGTTATGGCGTCTTTCTAAAGAAAATATTCGAAGTATCACTATAGAAACAGGAATTCAAAACTCTGGATTGGGGTTGTTACTGATATTTACTTTTTTTGATGGTCTAGGAGGTATGGCTTTGTTAGCGGCATTTTGGGGAATTTGGCATTTAGTCTCCGGACTTATATTGGCTGGATTCTGGAGTAAAAAATCAATAACGAATAAAAAACTGGTTTGAGAAAACTTGCCTATAGCTTGGTGAAAATTTGGATGAAAATTAATCTTCATCTGTACTTTGGAAAAATCAAAATTTCTGGATTAGAGAATGTACCTCAAAGTAAACCTGTACTGTTTTTACCGAATCATCAAAGTGCTTTGCTAGATGTGCTGTTGATTGCTGTTGACTGTAATCGTAAACCGTGGTTTTTAACCCGATCAGATGTATTTAAAACGAAAACACTAAATACAATTTTTGGTTTTTTTCAAATGATTCCTATTTATCGCATTCGTGATGGGCGAGAGTCTTTAAAAAATAATCAAGCGGTATTTGATCGATGTTCTGATTTACTTCAAAAAAATGAAGCTATTCTCATGTTTCCTGAGGCAAATCATAATTTGAAAAGAAGGGTTCGACCCTTAAGCAAGGGTTTTACCAGAATTTTGTTTAATACCATGGATAGAGACTTTGATATCGATATCCAAATAGTTCCCGTTGGAATCAACTACGCCGATGCTGTTCATTTTCCAGATCGAGTTGCTTTGTATTTTGATAAACCTATTTCAGCTAAAGCGCTATACGATACAGCAGATGTAAAAAGCTCTGTAGAGCGAATAAAGCAAGTTGTTTCAAATCAACTTAAGACGCTCACTACACATATTGAGGAGGAAACCAATTATGATTTAAAAATCAAACAGCTAAAAGCCCGGGGTATTGATTTTTTGCATCCCAAAGAGGCTAATTTGAGGCTTCAGCAGTTAGATGAAAACATTTCGAATTCGCCGAAGAAGGAAAAAAACAGTTTCTTTCGTTTTTTTAAGGCAATTTTTACCATAGTAAACCTACCAATGCTTCTTTTGTGGAGAACCTTTTGTAAACCCAAAGTATGGGAGCAAGAGTTTATGGGTACATTGCGTTTTGCTTTTTCTTTGATAAGTTATCCTATTTATTATTTCTTATTATTTTTCGTTTTTAGCTTTGTATTTACACCTTTGTTAGGTCTTACAATTACGATTGGATTATTTCTTTTTAATTGGCTCTATGTGAAAACGTATAAAATTTAAAAACTCCTTTCTCTAACAGAAAAGGAGTTTTCAATAGTTTAGATCGTATGGAAAGCGATTACATCATTCCACCAAAGAAAATAGCATTCATTAAAAGTTTATTTGTCCCGTACCAAAACGCTCGAAAATTCGTATTGTCTGTAAAAGCAATCACTCTACCTTTGCCCATCCGAGCTACGTGAAAGGGAACTGTATTTTTAATTAATGCATTATTTTCTTCAGAAATATATCCGCTCAATAACGGATTGTTCGTATACTGAATCGGATTGTTGTAGCTGTTTTTGTCAGCCTCAATATAAATGTTTGTATTTCGAAACATTGCTAGCTTATTGTTTTTGTAGCCATAGTTAATGGGATGAGAGCGATCTAGTTTGGTTTCAAAAATAGCCCCACCAGTAACTTGAGCACCTAAAAAATCACCTTTTTTATCGAAAGGAATATTTCTTGCTGTTAGAGTGTCTTTCTTGAACTTTAATTTCACGAAGTCACTTTTACTGAACCATTCTGTTGCGCTGCGATAACCGATCAACGTACCTCCGTTTTTTACCCAAGTTTTAAGTTTATCCGCATTTTTCTTGTTCTGAATGCTTCCGTTCGGACTGCTAACTATGATGTCAGTATACGCACTTAAATCTACACGACTAAAATAATTCATATCAATTTTTGTCAATTTCATATGGTAACGTGTATCAAATAAATGCCAAATTTCACCCGCGTCATACGAACGTATACCATCACCGACAAGAATAGCAACTTTCTGCTTTTTAACAGGATCAAAGTCATTACTACCTAAATCTATACCTTTTGTAAGGCCCGTGCTTACCCCTGTGATTTGAAGTTTACTTTCTTGTGCCACTTTGGTAAGAAAATCGTGTAATTCAGAAGCCTCCAAATCTTGGTTTTGTACAGGAATCATGATGGTGCCGTAATCATAGGTTTTTCCTTCTAAGGTAAAGGGAGACTTTGCAACTTTCGCTCGTAGACCTTTCTCAACAATTTGGTTTAAGGCTTTAGGGGTGTAGTATTCGTTCCATTCAAAAAGATAGGCATAATTGCTCTTCGCACTAACGCTTCCTGACAGTGGTTTGAAATCTGTAATCTCTGCTCCTGCATTGGCTAAGGAACTTAACTCTGTGTAATCAATGTTAAAGGCTAATGGAAACGTCCAAGCGGATACGTCATAAAAAAGGCTATCTGTAAATGTGGTTCTCTTTTCAAACATTGCTTTGATCAAGCGATGATTTTTTTGATTCATTGGTACTACATAACTATTTCCTTTTTTATAGGCTTTACCAGATATTGTTGCGTCTTTAGCTAACTCATGAAATTTAATTTTATGACGATTCAATATCTCTGCTAAATGCCACGATTTTGCAGCATCTTTACTGTCACCAAATACTATAGCTTTGGTTTTGCTACGTGCTGCTACATTACGGGTATCAGAATAAAAATTACGTTGATAATTTAAGATTTTTGAACGCATTTTGTAACCAGCTTCGATGGTCGATAAAGCTGTAGTAAATTGATTTCTTACCGTAAACGGAAAAGTTAGTAGTCCGTTTTCGCTTTCTTGAATATGACCCCTGGAACTACCTTGTTCAAAAAGAATTCCGATACTGCCATTCACATCAGGAAAAGTTGATCCTTTTCCATAATAGTAATCATCATAGTTCTCTTCAGAATAATATAAAGAACCAATTTTATCTAAAGCCTTGGCATGATATGTTCCTATTTCGGCTGTTAATTCTTGATTCATTTTAGGGGTTAATGGGTGTACTCTTGAAGGTTCACCCGGTTGAAAAAAGAAGGTCGAATTGGTTCCCATTTCATGGTGATCGGTCAGAATATTAGGCATCCATTTATGAAAACTTTCAATGCGTGCTCTGCTCTCAGGAAGTTGAACAGGCAACCAATCACGATTCATGTCAAACCAATAATGATTTGTTCGTCCACCAGGCCATACTTCATGATACTCTCGGTCGTTATTATCAGCAACAAGATTTTGTGCTTTGTTTGTATTCGCCCAATATGCAAAGCGCTGCAAGCCGTCAGGGTTGAAAGAAGGGTCCATTAAAATAATCATATTATCTAATAAGGCTTCAATTTCAGCTCCTTGTGCTGCGGCTAAATAGTACGCATATGCTAGGCCAGCATTCGCTCCACTAGGCTCATTGCCATGTATGGAAAATCCTTGGTAAACAACGATGGGCATATTCTCTACAGAGGTTGAACTACTTCCGCTTTCCGTTAATGCAACATGATCTTCCCGTATCTGGTCTATGTTTTTATGATTTTCAGGAGTGGTAATAGTGAGCAAGAGTATAGGTCTTCCTTCAAAGGTTTTACCTCTATCTTCAATCGAAATACGATCACTTGATTTTGCCAAGGTTTGCATGTAAAACATTAATTTGTCATGGGTCACATGCCATTCACCTACTTCATGACCAATTACTTCCTTGGGGGTGGGAATGTTTTTATCATAACTTACGTTTTGGGGTAAATAATAAGTTAGATCTAGGTTTTCTTGTGCAGCGCTATTTTGAAGAGAGACAAGTGCGATGGTAAGCAGTAATAATTTTTTCATATGTGTTTGAATTAGTCGATTTGTAAATTTAAGCAAACCTTTTTCCATAAAAAAACGGCTAATTCAAATTGAATTAGCCGTTTTTTTATGGGTATGAAATTCTAGATGTCTTCGAAACTTACATCGGTGAAACTTCCTGAAGACGGAGTGTCTTCTTTTTCTACAGCAGTTTCATCTTCTTCTTTTTTAAAGTCTTTTTGATGACGTTCAGAAATAACTTCATGACCTTTCTCATCAATGATGAAATCCATCATTTCAATTACGTTTTCTTTGAAAGCATCAAAATCTTCTTTGTAGAGATATATTTTATGCTTTTTGTAATGGAAAGAGCCATCATCATGCGTAAACTTTTTACTTTCTGTAATTGTCAGGTAGTAGTCGCCAGCTTTAGTGCTTCGAACATCGAAAAAATAAGTTCGCCTACCTGCTCTTAAAACTTTGGAGTGGATCTCCTCCTGATCCATGGAATCTCTTTCGGCCATTTTATAGTGTCTTATTGGTTGATAAGTTAATGTATCACCAAAAATGACGAAAAAAACCTAAATCAGCAACAATTCCTCAACTTTCTTTCTCTGATAATTGACTATGATAAAGTTCTTTATAGTATCCGTCAGCGGTATTTAATTGGTCATGTGTTCCTTCTTGAAGTAATTGGCCATCTTCTAAAATCAAAATTTTGTTAGCATTCTTGGCGGAGGAGACTCGGTGACTTACAATCAGCGTTGTTTTATTTCGAGATGCCTTTTTTAGATTATTTAAAATTTCCTCTTCGGTTTCAGTATCTACTGCAGAAAGGCAATCATCGAAAGCATAAATCTCAGGATCTTTCAGAAGTGCCCTAGCAATAGAGACACGCTGTTTTTGACCCCCACTGAGTGTGATACCTCGCTCTCCTAAAACCGTGTCATACTGTTTCGAAAAGCCCATAATATTTTGATGAACAACCGCATTCTTGGTAACGTTAACTACCTCGTCGTCAGTAGCATCGTGTTTGCCGAATCGTATATTATTTTTTATGGTATCTGAAAAAAGAAAGGCGTCTTGAGGAACCGCACCTATAGATTCTCTTAAACTCGTAAGATTCAATTTTTTAATAGGTACATCATCAATTAATATCTCGCCAGAGCTTACATCATATAAACGACTTACTAAGTCTAAAATAGTAGATTTGCCAGAGCCCGTTTTGCCAAGAATTGCCACAGTTTCACCCTCATTAATTACGAAAGATATATTTTTCAAGGCTGTAATTTCGGTATCTTCATAGGTGAAAGAAACATCTTTAAATTCTATTTTACCTTGAATAGGGGTTTCAATATTGACGTCATTTTTAATTTCTGGCTCCGCTTTTAAAAATTCGTTAATTCTCTTTTGAGAGGCTTCTGCGCGTTGCACAATAGATGTTAACCATCCAACAATAGCAACTGGCCAAGTCAGCATATTTACATAAAGAATAAACTCCGCAATGACACCAATAGATTCTATTTCACCACTAATAAATTGCTTTCCTCCAATATAAATAACCAAAATATTACTCACGCCTATTAAAAGTACCATTAATGGAAAAAACCAAGCATTTACTTTCGCTAAGCGCATGCTTTTATCTCTTCCATCCAAGGCTATAGACTCTAGTTCTGCATTGGTTTTTGCTTCCAAGGCGTACGCCTTTATTACTGAAACTCCGGAAAAGACCTCTTGCGTAAAAGTAGATAATGATGATAAATATTCTTGAACAACGGTGCTGCGCTTATGTATGATTTTACTGATTTGGTATACCAAAATGGAAAGTATTGGTAAAGGTAGTAAGGTGTAGGCGGCTAGGGTAGGTGCTTTAATAAACATTAAAGGTATTAAGCAAGCAAACAAGGTTAAGGCATTAATGCCGTACATAATTGCTGGCCCGGCATATAAGCGAACTTGATTAATATCTTCGCTTATGCGATTCATTAAGTCACCTGTTCGGTTTTTTTTATAAAAGTTAAGGCTTAAAAATTGGTAGTGATTAAAGACCTCATTTTTTAAATCATATTCAATGTAGCGAGAGACGTTAATAATCGTCTGTCGCATTAAAAAGGTAAAAGCACCCGCAAGCAATGCTGAGCCAAAAATGATCAGGATATAGGTTAAGAGTTCATCGGTTGCTTCTGTTTTTGAAATACTTTTTGCAAAGTAGTTTTCGACAGTTTCAATCGATTTTTTCACATAGGAAGGCATGACTAACGAAAAAATACGGGCAATTATGGTAATTCCAATACCTAAAAGCAGTTTTAACCAGTATTTTTTAAAGTATTTATTAAGGTGTTTAAGTTCCTTCATGAAGTGCTATTGCTGCTGTCGGAAGCGTTTTTCCGAGTCAGGTGGTAAAGATAATGGTTTGAACAAAACCAAATGTTATAAAATGTATAACATATTAATCATTGGGTAACTTGTGGTTGAAAATAGATTAGTATTTTTGCCAACTGTAAAACAACCCAATTCTATTTTAAAGTTCTTTAAACATGTTAACAAGAAGGCATATCAGAGTAAAAGTGATGCAATGCATTTATGCGCTGATTCAATCCAAAGATGATTCTTTAGAAAAACAAGAAAAATTTCTCAAAGAAAGTATCGAAAACATGTATACGCTTTACTTGTTAATGTTAAGTCTTTTGGTGGAAATACATGCGTTCGCCAGCAGCCAAGTTGCGCTATCTTCAAAAAAATATCTGATTGATGCATCTGATGACTATCCTAATAG
>CALHCJ010000072.1 GCA_937936275.1 uncultured Flavobacteriaceae bacterium | reverse complement strand
AAATCCAAGCACCATGATTTGCTATGGTACTTACGGTAACTTTTGAAATAGCTTGCCCTTCTAAAAAATCAATGTTTAAGAATACGCTATCGGTTTGAAAACCTAACCAAGCGTCTCCATTAGCGAATGCAGTTGTACCTTTGATGTGGTCAGATAAACTAGATGCACCATTACCTTGATATCGTTCATTTGGTTCAGGTACGATCTGAATTTTGCTTCCTTTCAGTTTGGTGTTCGTTCGTACCACTTTTAACCTTGCGTCGTTGTCAGATTGAAACTCAGGATGAAAGTTCTTAGCTCGCACAACTGTAGTTTCATATAGTCTTATGGGTTGGTTATAGTCATTAGAAGCTTGAACAACTTCTGATTCATCTAAGGTGTACTTTATCTTTGAGTCTGGTAAAGAGAATTTCATAGTAACCACGACGGAATCTGTAAAGAACAAACTTTCACATTCAAATAAAGGTGCTGCCATAACTATTGCTTCCGGAGCCAATAAGGTCGTCTTTTCTGTCTCTTTTGATTTACAGGAAAGTAGAACAACAAAAACTAAGATGAATGCATATTTCATACCCGTAGAAGTTTAATAGGATATGTTTTTCCAGAGTTCCATTGAGCCACGTATAAATTGTCATCCTCATCTATACAGACATCATGAGGATGCGTAAAGACTTTTAAGGTTTGATACATTTTATTTAGTTGACCATTTTCATATTCTGGAGTACAACCACCAGGGGCCGAAACCAATTTGTTGTGTTCATCTAAGATGGAAATAAAACCAGTACCTTCAGAACCGTCATTGGACCAAATGGTTGCCAAATAAACATTTTCTTTATGAATGACTGGTCTACAAATATATGCTCCAGGTAAATCATAACTTTCCAAATATTCTCCTGAAAGAGTAAAACGTTTAAGTTTATTTTGCTGTCGCGCGGTAATCAATAAAGTCGGATTTGATTTATGACGATTGTCAATACAAATGCCGTGTGCATTGTTAAACAAATGATCATCATCACCTCTACCGCCAAATGTATTCAGCAACTCTCCTTTTGCGTTGTAATGCATAATGTACTGCTCACCATAGCCGTCGGTAACATAAACATCACCATTATCATGAATTGCTGTTTCTGTGGGGATATAAATTTCTTTTTTATCGTATTTTCCAGATTCCTTTGGATATGGAAAAACCCGAACCACTTTACCGTCGATAGTTGTTTTAATAACCTCATGTCGAGAATTATCAGAGATATATAAAAAGTCTTCTCCGTTCTCAACTTTTAATGTGAGACCATGTGCGCCAGGATAATCCGTTCCCCAGACCTCTATTAACTTTCCACTTTTGTCATAAACAATGACGTTGTTTTTGGTGTGGTTAGTCAATAGTAAAATCCTTCCTTTAGAGTCTTGTACCATTTCATGGCAATCATTCACCGGATACTTTTCAGCATTCAGTGTACCCCAAGACATATCAATCTTATAGCGAAAATCACCATGACCAATGATAGCATCTTTATACGGCCCGAGCATTCCCATAGCGGGAGTGCTAGCTAAAATTCCCGCAGAGGCAATCGTAGTTTTCTTAATAAAGCCTCTTCGCTGCATTAGGTCAAAATATCTTTAACAATATGACCTTCTACATCAGTTAGTCTAAAACGCCTTCCTTGATATTTATAGACCAACTTTTCGTGATCAATTCCCAACTGGTGCAGCATAGTAGCTTGAAAATCATGAACATGCACAGGGTTTTCAGTAATATTATAACCAAATTCGTCGGTTTCTCCATATACGATTCCAGGTTTTATACCGCCACCCGCCATGAACATACTAAAACATCTTGGGTGATGGTCCCGACCATAGTTCGTATCGGTTAACAAGCCTTGTGAATAATTAGTTCTTCCAAATTCGCCTCCCCAAACGACTAAAGTATCTTCTAACATACCACGTTGTTTTAAATCTGCAATAAGGGCTGCAGAAGCCTGGTCAACATCTTTGGCTTGCTTTTCAATAGCATTAGGTAGATTATCATGTTGATCCCATCCCATATGGTATAGTTGAATAAAGCGAACATCTTGCTCAGCAAGTCTGCGGGCTAGTAAGCAATTGGCAGCAAACGTACCAGGTATCTTCGCATCCGCCCCATACATCTTATAAATGTAATCAGGTTCTTTATCAGTGTTCATTACTTCAGGAACGGAAGTCTGCATACGATATGCCATCTCATACTGCGCAATTCTACTCTGTATTTCTGGATCGCCTGATGTCTGATAGTGTTGGTCATTCAATTCCGCCAACTGATCTAGCATAGCGCGTTTCGTTCTTTTCGTAGTTCCTTCGGGGTCATTCAAATAAAGAACAGGATCTTTTGCTGCGCGAAACTGAACACCTTGATGTAGTGAATGTAAAAACCCGTTACCCCATAAGCGAGTATACAATGGTTGTCCGCTTGGTCGACCTGAACCTCTAGAAAGTAACACCGTAAATGCTGGGAGGTTTTCATTTTCGCTTCCAAGACCGTAACTTAACCAAGAACCAATACTCGGTCTGCCTGGTTGTTGAGAGCCCGTTTGAAAAAAGGTTACTGCGGGGTCATGATTAATTGCCTCAGTGTACATTGATTTAACGACACAAATCTCATCAGCCATTTTTCCTATATGTGGGAGTAAATCACTTATCCAAGTACCGCTTTTTCCATATTGTTTAAAACCGAACTGTGAGCCAACCAAGGGGAAACTATCCTGTCCTGAGGTCATTCCTGTAAGGCGTTGACCATTGCGGATAGATTCAGGTAAATCTTCGCCTCTTCTTTTATTTAGTGTTGGTTTGTAATCAAACAACTCAAGTTGTGAGGGTCCTCCACTTTGAAAAAGATAAATAACTCTTTTGATTTTTGCCGGATGGTGTAACCCTTTCAAAATACCTTTAACGCTTCCTTCGCCAGTATCTTTTGTTAGTATTCCACTGTCATCTTTTCGAAAACAATTGACTCCTAAAAGCGATGATAAGGCAACCCCACCAACTCCTAAGGCAGATTTCCCTAAAAATGATCTACGATTTAAGATCAACGACCGATCTTCTACAATTTTCTTTTCGCTCATACTTTATCCTCTTGAAATGGTTTCGTCTAAGTTTAGAATGGTATGTGATGTCAGCGATAAAGCTGCTAGTTTTTCTTTATTGACAGTATCAGGTACTTCAAAAGCACCAATCATTAAATAATCTTCTGGTTTCACTTCGTCCTCATTTACTTGAGATAGCATTTGATTATAATATTCACTTAAGCTATTCAACTCCGTCTCAGTAGGCAATCGACTTGTTGCACGCTGAAAAATATATTTGATTTGTTCAGAAACAGACTGCGCGTTGTTTGATAACGCATTTAAGGCCAAGGCGCGAGAGGCTTCAATGACCTGAGGGTCGTTTAGTAACACTAAGGCTTGTAAAGGAGTGTTGGTTTCTTGTCTTTTAACAGTGCAAATATCTCTTGAGGCAGCATCAAAAGTCATCATGCTCGGTGGCGGTACGGTTCGTTTCCAAAAGGTATATAAACTTTTTCGATACAAATCATCACCCGTACTTTGAATATAAGAAGCTGTGCTTCCGCCGCCGCCGCCTGTGGTTTCTTCCCAAATTCCCGCAGGTTGATATGGCTTCACACTAGGTCCGCCTACTTCTTTGTTTAAAAGATTGCTTACTGCCAAAGCTTGATCACGAATCATTTCGGCCGAAAGTCGTAATCGTGGTGCTCGAGCTAGTAATTTATTCTCTGGATCTTTTTCTAACATTTCAGGAGTTACTGTCGTGCTTTGCTGATAGGTTTCTGATAGCGCAATATATTTAAGCATCTTTTGAGTGTCCCAACCTTCTTTTCGAAACTTGATCGCCAAAAAATCTAATAATTCTGGATGTGTAGGTAAGGCACCTTGATTACCAAAATCATAAGAGGTACTTACAATGCCATTGCCAAACATGCGTTGCCATAGCCTGTTTACCGCAACCCTCGCGGTTAGTGGATTTTTGTCGTCAAATAACCATTTAGAAAGTCCCAATCTATTTTTAGGATATTCGTCAGAATAGGCTAAAATTGTTTCTGGGGTGTTCGGAAATACTTCTGTGGTTGGTTGATCATAAACCCCTCTATTTAAAATGAAAGATGGTCGTGGTTCTTCCATTTCTTTCATCACCATTACGGGAACCTTCTTCATATCGCTACGCTCCATATTAATAAAATTGAGAACTCCCTCAGTTTCCTTTTCTGTTATGTTGATATATGGATCTGCCAGATCATCTGCTCCAGATAGTAAGCCCTTTTCTGGTATAGAATTAAAAAAACTAAAAAATTGAAAATGCGCTTCTTGGCTTATTGGATCATATTTGTGGTCATGACACCTTGCACATTCTAAAGTCAAGCCTAAAAAGGCTATTCCTAAAGTGGTGGTTCTATCTTCAACATATTCAATGCGATACTCTTCAGGTATTACTCCTCCTTCGGCTGTGATCTTATGATTTCTGTTAAATCCGGTCGCAAGAACTTGCTCTAAGCCAGCATCTGGTAATAAGTCTCCTGCCAATTGATAGGTAACAAATTGGTCATAGGGCATATTTTTTTTGAACGCATGAATGACCCAATCGCGCCAAGGCCACATAGTTCTTTCAAAATCATCTTGGTAACCATGTGTGTCGGCGTATCTTGAAATATCCATCCATTCCGCTGCCATATGCTCAGCATAGTCAGAAGAGGCCAATAAAGAATCGATTAAATTTTCGTAGGCTTTATCTGAGGTGTCACCTAAAAATTTTTGGATTTGATCCACTGAAGGAGGTAGTCCTGTAAGGTCAAAAGAAACGCGTCGTATGAGTTTTTCTTTAGATGCTTTTTCGTTTGGAATAATTCCATTTTGCTCTTGTTTGGCAAACACAAAGTTGTCAATTTCATTAGCACCCCAATTTTTTTTCGCAGGAATTTCTGGTGCTACAGGAGCAATGAATGCCCAGTGTTCTTTGTATTCTGCACCTTGTTCAATCCATTTTTGTAAAACAGCTTTCTCATATTCGGTTAAATCTAGATTTGATTCTGGCGGAGGCATTTTTAGATTAGGATCTTCGCTATATATTCGTTCAACTAACGTACTTTTTTCAACATTTTTTGGAACTATTGCATAATGGTCTTTCAATTCGCCAAGAGCTTTGTAGGCATCTTCAGGAGAATTTAATGACAGATCACCCTCTATAGCAGCTTTGTCTGGACCATGACATTTGAAACAGCGGTCAGAGATGATAGGTTTAACATCGAAGGTAAAATCTACTACTTCAGGCAATTTTTTATCGCCCTCGTTTATAGAAACGAGTTTGTTCGATGAATTCTTAGAATTGCAACT
>CALHCJ010000071.1 GCA_937936275.1 uncultured Flavobacteriaceae bacterium | reverse complement strand
GGGACTTCTCAACGGGTTCTTCCACCACTAGCTCAATAGGTTTTTTCTTCCGCTTTCGTCCCATTTTGCCATCCTGTCGGTTGTAAATGCTCTTTACGGCATTCGATAAGAACAAGGCCAAGGTCACCATCATGACCGCACCGAGAATCAGGAATCCGTTTTTGATAAAAAAGTCGGTGAAGGTCAGAGTTACATCCAAAGCTTGTGATTCGAAGAACCATTCCATCACAGTAAACGTCAATATAGCATAAACACTTAGAATCAAAAGTGTGGGCAGCCATACCCATCGCAACGGAATCTTTCGGGAAGTCAGGAAACTAGCGGCAAATACAATGGGAATAAAAAATACACTCCGCAAAATAATCTCCGGAAGATCATGGGTTTCGGTCAAGATATTATAGAACAAAACTCCTTCGCCAAAAATAAAAATCACTTCAATGACATACAGCAACCAAATCGGAATTCGTTTCTGTTTGTTCTTCGATTTTGCTTCTGGTTTCGGTTGCTCCTCCACCGGTTCGAAATCTTCAGCAATGTTGATTTCGTCTACATTAAACTTACTTTCTAGGGTATCGCCATTGAGTTGACAACGACGAATATGGTTTTTAATGTCCGTTTTTTGATGGGTGATGAGCCCTTTTTGATGAATGATTTCTTGTTCGATGGCAACTGTATTGGACTTGTTAGACGCTACAATCTCTTTGGAGAGTTTCCCCTTTACAATATCCATTTTACGAATATGGTCCGATAAAGATTCGCCCAGTTCGCCAATACGTTCGTTCAGACCATACTTTTGGGTCTTATACCCATTGATAATCTTCTTTTCGTCTAAGATAAAATCTTCCTGCGGCAGCATGCCCAGATTCGCTGAACGATACGCCATATTCTTTAGTTCTTGATTTGAAAATACCATGAAGTGATGAATTACGAGGTTTGAAGTACGAGGTACGAACTACCCATGTAGCATTAGATAGAGCTCGGTTTCTAACGAAACATTGGGGCCTTTCGTCGTGGGTAGTGGTAATTTCTCGCCATTTTCAGCTTGATGAATTTCTGAAAACAGGGTGTCCATTTTTGTTTCGTCGTACATGATTAAGGGCTTGCCCCAAATCGACTGGTTTTTTTTGAAGAGATTTTGTCCTAATTTCATACTAATGTGTTTATGCGGTTTTAGGGTATATCTCGCATAAAACTTTTTCGGGACATTTTATTTCTGGAATTTATCTGATTTATAAACAGGCTATACATTTTCGGCCTTATGTAATCTATCGTCCTTTTAAACAATTAGAAATTATAATTTCTTCCGAAGCCATTTTCAAATAATGCAACTCTTATTTTCTTAATTCTAATTCAATCACCAATATCTCCATTATTGTCTGCCATACTCCTTTATAACCTTCCCATTCTATTTTTTTAATAATGTTAATACTGGAACTAAACCATTTTCCAAGAAAAAACCCAGATGATGCATTAGTTTAAAACTATCTATTTCCAAAATTTGATGGACTTGAATATAAAAGGTATAGGTGCCCGAAGCAAAATCGGTTGCCAGAGTTTCAACTAGGACCAAATCGTCAAGATTCAATCCTCTTCGCCGTAAATCATCCCCTCAACTATCGGGTCTGTATCTTATAGGCTAGGCGTAAATTAAGATTAAACATGCCAAGATATCAGGGATTACAACGACGTCATGTAAACCCATTTAAGACAAAATTCACATCATAACCAAGGAATTTAAATAACATCTGAAAAAGTTCGCTTGTTACTATTTACAAGAAATTACTCATTAACAAATGATTTTAGAACTCTATTGTATTTCCTAAAAATTATCGCACAACAATCGTTTATTATCCCTTATACACCTGATAATGGGCATTATGAGATCTTACGACGTGTCATAACGATTAACATTTGTCTGATATGAGCTAAGATCTATTACCATTTCTCGTCATCTTTGTGTAAAGCGATGAATGCCATCGCAGTGACTTAAAATTTATATCATGGGAAATACAACAAATACATTAGCAGGAATTATAGCTGGCTCTGCAATCGGGGCCGCTTTAGGAATATTATTTGCACCAGATAAGGGAGAAAACACACGAAGAAAAATAGCGGAACAAGCGGTTGCTGCAAAGGAGAACTTAGAAGAAACTGCTATTGATCTTAGAGATCGTGCCGCGACCACTATCGGTTCAAAAACGGATACTTTAGAAACAAAAATGAATCATTTAGTATCAGATGTTAGTTACAAAGCAGAAGATGTTATAACTACACTAGAGAAAAAATTGGCAGAACTTAAAGCTAAAAATAAGAAGCTTCAGAAAACCTCATAATGAGCATCATAAAATCTTTAAATCAAACTTCAGAGAAGGCGATTGATGTAGGGGAGCAGTATTACAGAAAAACTCAAGAGTATTACAAACTCAAAGTTTTTCAACAGTTGACACTGACGATGAGCGTATTTTGTAAATCTGCTATTATTGGAGGGCTTTTTTTTCTCGCCATCATTTTTTTTGCAGTGAGCGGTACAATCGTTTTAACTGAAGCCCTTGGCAGTGCAGCTCTCGCATGTTTAATAATAGCCAGTAGTCTGATAATACTGTCAATTATAGCGTATATACTAAGGTCTAAAATTGATTCTATAGTTATACGTAAAATGGGTAAAAACTTTTTCGACTGAGATGAAAAGATATAACAATGTTGAGGACATCAACCAAGACTTGAAACGGTTGAGTCTTGAAAGACAAATCGCTTGGGAAGAAATGAAAGGTTTACGCCATGAGGTAAAAGAAGATTTGAGCCCTTACAGTTGGTTGAGTACATTAATATCTGCCGTAAAGAAATATGGCATACTCTACCTTATCAGAAAAATATTGCGTTAGTTTACAACTTTTGGTCAGGCTAAACTTTCGCTTTGGAAGACGTACATTTTGTACGTCTTTTTCTTCTTTTTCTATAATATCTCTTGTGGTACCTTCACATGGTTTTGAAATTCACTTGGGCTAATACCATATTTTCTCTTAAAAATTTTCGAGAAATAACTCCTGCTACTAAACCCAATGGTATAAACAATCTGTGAAATATTCATTTCAGTAGTTCGAATATAGTCACGTGCAGCTTCCAATCGTGTATGTCGAATATATTCCGTTACGGTTCGTGTATAAAGCAGTTTAAAACCCTCTTGGAGTTTTGCCTGAGAAAGTCCTGATTCTAAAGCCAACATATCTAAAGAATATTCTTTTGATGGATCTTTCACAATAGCATTGGCTATCTTTCTAACTATTTTTAATTCGCTTCTTAATAAGGTCGTGGGGGGCATCTTATTTTTAAAATCTTTATCATGCTGTAAAATATGAGCGGAGAGTATTTCATAAACAAGACCCTCAATTTGCATAATACGAATCATGCCTTTTGTTTTCACTTTGCGCAAAGCACTAATCTTATCGGCCAATTTTAGATTATAAGTACCATAATATGCAAATGCACTTTCGTGATCGGTATCTAAAAATACCTCGTATAGCTTTCTATTTAATTCATCAACATTATTGAGCCTTTTTTTCAAGAAATTTTTTCTAGTGATCTGAATAACATTAATGGCTAGTTTCGTATCCTTTGGAAAATAACCATAATTATACCCTCCATCACGACTAGTTATAATTACAGACTGAAATTGTTCTAAAGTACGTGCACTAGTTTCAGATTGACTACCAAAACGATGCTTACAATATCCTTCAAGACAGTATGTAAAATGGATAGGATTATATTCTGATGCATCCATCACTAATGTAATATCATCATGAAATGTAATATCGTACTCCAAAAGACTCACTCCCCAATCAAAAGTTATGAATCTGATGTTTCCAAATGCTATTGCAGTGTTGACCGTTAAGGTAAATTCACCCCAGCGTTCTTCAATTGTGCCTCCTATCACCTGCTGAATTTGCCGAACAGTACCCTCTGTACTATCAGCATCTACTGTTATTTCAGTCATGATTAAATGTTCTCAGTTAAAATCAAAAAGGATCAAATTATTCATAAAGATAATAGCATCTTATGAGCTTACCTTAAAACAAGATACTGTTTTTTGATTCATTCCCTTTTTGTTTTATCCTAAAAAAAAAAGACCCCATTACTAGGGATCTTTAAATCATCAATCGATAGCGAGAATCGCTATCTAAAAACATCAAATTATATAGCTGATACCGGGGCGATTACTTAGTTGATTTTACACCCAAATTTTTGATATCTAATCTACCTTTCTAATTTTTAACGCTTACCTAAAATCTACACACGCAGTTAACTGATTTGTCTTTGCGTTATATAAAATAAACATCAATTTTGCTATTTTCGTTTTATTGATAAACTGACGTTATCAATTCTCAAACCAAAGGTTCTATCCGCTACAAGTCAAATTCGTATACTTTGTTATTCTACATCTCCAGTCTCATCAATTCTTTTGTCAAATTTTTAGGAATTACTAATAGTATCGCTAATTTTTAACTGATCTGATGTGTTCTTATTGAAAGCATCCAACATCCAACTTGCTTTTTCAAGTTCACCAATGTAAGCCCCCAACATATCTACTGTACCCTCATCACCAGCACTATCTGCTTTGTCTAAAGCTGTTTTCATTTGTTGTAATAACTTTTTATGATCATTGAGAATTTCACCTACCATTTCTGTGTCTTTAATAAATGGTGATACTTCTTCTAATGAGGACATTTGCAAATATTCTTGCAAACTACTCACTGGATGATATCTTAGGGTTAGGATACGTTCAGCGACTTCATCAATCTTCAGACGTGCGTCAGTATATAGTTCCTCAAACTTATTGTGGAGTTCAAAAAAGTTTTTTCCAAGCACATTCCAATGAAAACTTCTTAATTTTTGGTAGTATATGCTGTAATCCGCTAGTAGTACATTTAATTCATTAATTACTGGCTTTATTTCTTTATCATTCATATTTAAGTAATTCATTTCTATTTTTTTGATAATTATTTCAAGCATGACTTTCACGCTTTTTCTGCTACCGGAAAATTACCACAGACGATAGATTTTATTTTGCTCATATGCCGCAGATCTTAACACTATTCCATAGCTATAAGCAATGAAGATTGTTAAAATAAAATGACGCGCTTAACTGAAGGTGCTAATTTGATATGAGCTAACAATTACTGCAAAAGCAACAAAAATGAGGTAGCAAAGCCTGTAACTTTGGGTGATCAAAGAATTAAAATTTGTTTTTTCAGCGGATGTAAAGCTTTTGGAGAAATCTTCTAGAGTTAAGCAAAATGCTTAAACTAATTATCACAAATTTTAATTTAAACATGATGTAAAACGATAAGCATCTCATAAATAATTTATCGTTCACTTAAATTTTTAACAAAATGAAGACATATACAGAAACTGTAGGAAATAAATTAAATAACCTTTTAGAAAAGACCTATGATGCTGAAAAGGGCTATAAAAAAGCAGCAGAAAACACGGATCATACGTATCTGAAAAGCTATTTTGAAAAGAAAGCGCAACAGCGATATGATTTTGGTCACGAATTAAAAAGTGAGATAAAATCATTTGGTCAAGAGATAGACAAAGGAGATAGTATAACTAGCAAAGCGCACAGAGCTTGGATGGATGTTAAGGCGATGTTTGCTTCGGATAACGAGGAAGCAATGTTAGAAGAGGCCATACGGGGAGAGAAAGCTTCTTTGGAGGAATATAGCGAAGTGTTACAGGAAAGCACACTGCCACCAAGTACACAAAGAGTTTTGGAGAATCAAAAAGCTAGTATAGAAACGGCATTGAAGACAGTTACAAAACTTGAAGATATTCATTGAAAACTAAGTGCTTAAGATAAAAAAAGGGAAGCTGAATGCTTCCCTTTTTTTATGCGCTTTTCATTTCTGACCGTAACAAATTCTGTTTGTACCGTTTTGGGCTACAGCGATATTTTAATTTAAAAATCTTACAGAAATAACTACGACTGGTAAATCCAATTGCGTACACTACCTCTGAAATGTTCATATCAGTAGTTCGTAAATATAACTCCGCTTTTTTCAAACGAGTATCTCTTATAAATTCGCCTACAGTCATATTTCGCATAAAGCGAAAACCCTGCTGCAATTTTGCAGCGGAGAGACCACTTTTTTCACAGAGTGTTCTTATTGAATGTTGAATTTCAGGATAATTCTCAATAAAGTCAACAATTTCAAAAATCTCTTTTAACTCTCTCTTTAACAGCGTAGTAACTTGAGTTTTGTCAAATTCTAACTCAAATTTAAACTGTGCAATTTGCTTCGCAAGTATCAATTGACAAATGCCTTCGAATTGCATAAGGGTAGAAAGATCATCAACATACTTCGCCTTTTCAAGCATCTTTATCAGTTCGGCAATTTCAAGATTTATTTTACCCAAATGAAAATAGCCTTCGTTTGCCTCATGCGAATCTAGAAAAGCAAGCATATTTGAGTGAATACCTCCATTATCTTCCTTAAATTTCTTGACATACTTGTTTTTATCAATTCGAATAAAGTTCAAAATTAATCGTTCTTCTTTTCGAATTAACAGTTCACTTAACAAATTACTCGTATTACTTACCACGGCGGTTTGTAATTCTTCCAGTTTATTAACGGCCTCATCACCCCTAAATTTATGAAGGCAATTTCCTTCCAAACAATACAGAAAGTAAGCTCTATCTCGCTTTTTATGGTTTAAATAAACCGTATGATCCTCTTTTAACCGTATGTCAAATTCTAATGCTATGAGACCCTCATCAAAACAAACGCATTTCACTTTTCCCTCACCTACAGCACTCGCAATATTTAAAACTTGAACACCATCTTCGTGAACAACATCTCCCTTGATATACATTGCAAGAGCTTCTAATTCTTGCTTCGCTCTTTCTTTTCTAGTTCGCATAAGCTTATTCTAAGATTAAGTACACTACTTTTTAAAACAACATTTCATTCATCAAAATTAAATGATGTAGCTATTGAGGCTTACCGATTTACGAGAAACGTTTAACACTATTGGGTATATTTAAAGGATTTGGACTAAAAGGTTAAACAATTAATTTTTAATGAGTTACATTTTACTTTAAATGAAACAATGCTACTAATGCTCTTTTTGTTACTTGCAGTATAGAAAAAGTTATATGTACTACAAACTTTCAAATACAGCAGATAGAGAACGAATGGAGGATTTATTTGGAGTTCGGTTTAAGTATCCAAATCTATATTATCCAGAGGTCGTCATAAATGGATTAAATGAATCTAATTTACCTATCATCACCTCAGAGGAGCCGGATAAGATCACGCTCGCTATATGGGGAATACTCCCTGAGCATTACCAAGACGATTGGGATCAATTTCAAAGTTTAAGTAATACCTTAAATATTGATGAGAGAAATACACAACCTGAACTTTGGCAGACAGATGCTCTGAAAGAGCGTCGGTGTCTAATTCTTGTAACAGGTTTTTTTACTACTTACTTAAGAGACGGTATTGTATATCCGTATTACGTCAGTCTTAAATCTGGAAACCCTTTTTTTTTAGCAGGCATTTACAATATCCTAGACGACGGTTTTATAACTTGTTCTTTACTATTAGGCAAAGCTAATGATTACATTAAAAAATTTCAAAATGTAGTTGATAGTATGCCTCTAGTTGTAAAAAGAAGTCAATCTGAATTTTGGCTAGATCGAAATGTTTCGTTGCCAGAAATCAAACACTTCTTAACACGTAATTCTAAAACAAATCTTCATGCACATCCTATAGCCAAGGAATTCTTCAATCAAAATATATCTTATGATAGTATGTTGCAGCCCTACGAATACGATAACATACCTTTCGAAAAATAACCTAAAGTTGGTTTTTCTTTAACTGCTTCCGATATTCAGTAGGAAGTACACCATAAGTGTCTGCGAAAATTTTAGAAAAATAACTTCTACTTTTAATCCCAATCGCATATACAATTTCTGAAACCGATAAGTCTGTATTTCTCAAATAGTCCCTTGAGATCTCTAACTTTAATTGGCGAACATATTCATTTACAGATTTAGAGTACAATACCCGAAAGCCAAGTTGCAGCTTTTTGGGACTCAAACCTGAACTTTCAGATAAACTACTAACCGAAATTGGTTGTGCAATGTGATCTACAATATATTCTGAAAGTTGATGTATTTTCTTTATATCACTTTTCGATAAAGATTCTGGTAGTACAAGATTGCTTTCGAAATTATGATGTTCCATCAATTGCATCGCCAGAATAAGGTATAGACGACCCTCAAGGGAGAGCGTTCTAATAATACCACTATCGTAAACGGAATTTAATGCTTTAACTTGATCTGCAATTTTCAGACTATAACTACCCTTGTGCTTATAGGGCATTTCAGAATTTTCATCATTAAAAATTGATAGGAGTAGATCATTCAAATGAGTAACGTTATTATTTTTCTTTTTGAGATACTCACGTTTTAAAATGCGAATAAAATTCACCTTTATTTCTTGATTAGGAGGAAATACAAACGTTTTCTTGGAATAGCGTTTTGGCGCTATGATGATATTTTGATATTGCTCTAAATCAATAAAATCTTCAGTATCATCTTCACTATACTGAAATGAACCTTTTGAAATAAAAATAAATTCTACGGGTGACACGCTCGAAGTTTTGAATACGATTTTCACATCTTCATTAAATTGTACATCACAATCCAATAGGGAAACACCCCAATCGAAAGCGATACTTCGAACTGTGCCTTTTCCGATATTATTATCAAAGATAAGCTTGCGTTCACCCCAACTTTCACTTAGACTACCGTCCAAACAAAGATTAAGTTGTTCAAGTATTATGTCATCTTTGATACTGGTTATTACAATTTCTCTCATGCAACGGGGATCTTTATCTACATTTTTAAATTTGTAGTGCAAAGCTGGTGCAATCACCGTCTAAAGATTAACAGTATTGAAATCGAAATTAACACAAATGGGCACATTCAATGTTTAAACTTTGTGTTAAAAAGTCAAACATTTTATAAATAAGACCCTTCGAATCAGAGTTTCAAGCAGTCTTAATTTTATCTGATTTCTCTCGAACTTTTTGAAGATATTGTTTGGGAGACATGGCGTATCTTTCTTTAAAAAGTTTAGAAAAATAGCTACGCGAATTTATACCGATCTCATAGGTGATTTCGGTAATATTTAAATCGGTTGTTTCCATTAACTTTTTAGCCAATTCGATACGTGAATTTCTTATATATTGATTTACTGAACTCCCAAACAGGTGTTTAAAGCCATTTTGTAAGGTATTCTGATTGAGACCTACCCTTTTTGCTAAGGCGATAATATTGTCCATATTCTCCAATTCCATTTCTATTATAGAAGCTGCCTCTTTTAGTTTCTTTACTGTAGTTTGTCTTAAGATTTTGCGCTTGTCAGGGTCTATTAAATCGTCAACGTACTGACGTAAGTGATGGGCAAGAATTTCATAGCTCTTTCCTTCCAAAAATACAGACCTTGTGAAGTCAGTAAGTTCACACTCTATTGATTCTTCAATACACTTAGCAATGTCAAGCGTATAATGTCCTTTATAAAAGAAAAGGTTAACGCCATTCACATCACGAAATAACGCCTCTAGATCATCATTCATTTCCTTTAGAAAGTCCTCAATTTTAACTTCGAAAAGCTTGCGATTAATTTCTAAGCTAAAAATACAAACCGGAACTTTGGGTGGTAAGATCAACACATTCTCATGCTTATTATTACAAGATAAAATCGCACTCTCTAATTGTCTAATTTCGTGTACTTCTCCTTCACCTTTGAACTCATGTTTAATGGCTGACTCACGATTAAAAATTATTTTTAAAGGTTGCACTGACGATTCATTCATTTCCAAACGGAGTTCTTTTTTTAATCTGAAATCCATCTCAAGGGTACCCATACCATTATCGAAAGAAACGGCTTTAATAAAACCTGTTCCTAAGTTTTCAGGAATGTTTAAACAAACTTCATTGTTATCAGATTCGTACGATATTTCTAAACTTTCGGCAATATCTCGAACAACATCGTGTACATCTAAGTCTTTAACTTCGATTTTTGTTTTCATAAAAAACTCATTTATTTTCTTAAAGATACTTTATTTAAAATGTCGATTATATGAGCTTACGCGTTCTTATGACGCTAAAATATTATAAATAAATTCGCACACTACTTGATTTTCAAATAATTATGTTTTGAAATCGAATGAGTTAAGAATTCATTTGATTCCATCAAGTCCTCACCACCTTTTCGATGATCTTTGTAAAAGTCGAGGAAAGAGCGTTATAAAATCTTTCTAAATATTAACCTTAAAATTTTAACATATGTTACGTTGGACAGTTACTTTTATTATATTGGCAGTGGTTGCCGGAATCTTTGGATTTGGAGGGGTTGCAGCAGGTGCAGCGAGTATTGCAAAAATCTTGTTTTTTATTTTTATCATACTTTTTGTCTTATCTCTTCTCAGAGGAAAAAAAGTTTTTTAGTCTAGCTGTTCTCAGGTTATAAGATACGATACAAATTTTAAAAGACACATATCATGAAAAAATCAATAAAAATATTCTTATTATTATTTGCTTCAGTTTTAATTTTTTCCGTGACAAGTTGTAGAGAAAAAACAACAGCTGAAAAAGTTGAAGACGGCGTAGAAGAAGTTGGAGACGAGGTCGAAGACGGTGCAGAGGAGATCAAAGACGAAGTTGAAGATGCTGTAGACGACAACTAAGATTTATTATTCTTTATAAAAAAGGTGAGTATTTCGATACTTGCCTTTTTTTATTCAAAGTCTTTTTCAATATTTTTTTAATCCGTATTGGTTATCTTTCTCATCTATGAACACCCTTTTACTTATATGCTATTTTGCTATCACAGGTTGGGCACTAGCCAGTATTATCTTTCATGGTTCGAGACCTACTAAATCAATTAGCTGGGTACTCGCTGTTTTAGCTTTACCCTTTGCAGGTCCCCTACTATACTATCTTTTTGGTGTAAATAGAAGAAAGTTCAAACTGTTTAAACTCAAACAAACTCAAAAGCGTAAACTTTATGATCGTCGTTCTCAGGAGTTTTATAATCGTGAAGAATTTTTAGAAGAGTTTGATAGTAAGCAAAGCAAAAAGCTTTCAAAATTGATTTACAAGAACAGCTTCATGTCAGCATATTCTGGAAATCAAATAGAGGTGCTGAGCGAAGGACGAAGGACTTTTGATTCAATTTTTAAAGCCATTGATAGCGCAGAGAAATTTATACATCTTCAATATTATATTATTGAAAAAGGAGAGCTTGTTGATGAATTATACGAGTTACTGAAAAAGAAAATTAATGAGGGGGTGGAAGTTCGAATGATTTATGATTCCTTTGGAAGTTCTCAGTTCCGAGGAAAAGTAATCAAGCGTTTTAAAAACATTGGAGTCAAGGCGCATTCGATTATGCCACTTCGTTTTGGGAACTTGCTTTTTACCCTAAACTATAGAAATCATAGAAAAATTGTGATTGTTGACGGTCATACTGGATTTACTGGAGGGGTAAACTTCTCTGATAAGTATATAAAAAATACCGATGACCTCGGCATTTGGAATGATTTTCATTTAAAAATACAAGGCCCAGTAGTTAATAGTTTACATCGTATTTTTATTAAAGATTACCATTTTTCAGGAGAGGAAAATCTGCTTCTTCAAAAAAAATATCTTCCTGATATTGCTTCTCATGGTGACGATATCGTTCAAATTGTTGCTAGCGGCCCTGACTCACAACATCCTGCAGTTATGCAACAGTATCTAGCAATGATTCACTCTGCTGAACATTCCATATATATTGAGAACCCCTATTTTATTCCAGGAATAGCAATATTAGAAGCTCTAAAAATTGCGGCTATGAGTGGCGTTAACGTTTCGCTTTTGGTTCCTAAAAAATCAGATTCTATATTGGCGCGACTAAGCATGTTTTCTCAATTTGAACAACTTTTAGCTGTTGGAGTAGCCATTTATTTACGACCCAATTTTTCACATGCTAAGGTTATTGTAATTGATGACCATATTGCCTCAGTAGGTTCTGGTAATTTTGACTACCGTAGTTTCGAACACAACTTCGAGGCCAACGCATTGCTTTACGACCAAAAATTAGCAAAAGAAATTGTAACACAGTTTAAAGAACATTGCGTTGATAAAGTTCGATTAGACTATGAAACTTTCAAAAATCGCGGGCGGCTACAAAAATTTTTAGAAGGTCTCGCGCGGTTTTTTAGTCCTTTGTTGTAGATATTTAAAAAAAAGAGAAGCTTTGCAGCTTCTCTTTGTGGTCCCACATGGGCTCGAACCATGGACCCCCTGATTATGAGTCAGGTGCTCTAACCAGCTGAGCTATAGGACCGAAAATCGGACTGCAATATTACTACTTATTTTTCTACGTTGCAAGCAAAACGAACTTGTCATTTACACTATGCTTCTTTTATTTCTTGACATAGTTCAACTAAAACTCCATTAGCACTTTTTGGGTGAACAAACGCAACGAGCTTATTGTCTGCTCCCTTTTTAGGCGTTTCGTTCAAAACAATAAAACCTTCACCTTTCAGACGTTCTATTTCAGCGGTAATGTCATCTACCGCAAAAGCAATATGATGTACTCCTTCTCCCTTTTTCTCTATATACTTGGCTATCGGGCTATCCTCATTGGTGGCTTCAAGAAGCTCTATTTTATTTGGTCCTGATTTAAAAAATGAGGTTTTAACACCCTCTGAAAGGACCTCTTCAATTTTATAATTTGGTACCCCTAGCAGTTTTTCAAATATTTCATTTGAAGCTTCCAAATCTTTGACTGCGATACCAACATGTTCTATTTTGTTCACTTGTGCAAAGTTTATTTTAGCATCCATATGAGCCATAGATGCTTATTATTACAAAAATACACAGTATTCTCCGTATTTTAGCCCCATGGAAACGCAACGACAGAAAAAAATAGCAGGAGTCATTCAGAAAGATATCGTAGATATTTTGCAGCGTGCAGCCATTGACGGTGGACTGAAAGGAACGCTTATTTCAGTTTCTAAGGTAGCCGTAACCACCGATCTTTCGATTGCTAAGGTTTATGTCAGTATTTTTCCTGCCAAAGATGCTCAAGAGTTACTCGAAGGCATTAAATCTAATCAGCCTTTAATCAAACATGAACTATCACAACGTACAAGAAATCAACTGCGCCGTGTTCCTGAATTACTCTTCTTTATAGATGATTCGCTAGATTATATTGAAAACATTGAAAAGTCGCTTAAGGGAGAAGAGAACCCAGTGAAAAATCCCGATTTGCTAGAAAAAAGAAAGAAATCATAACTTGAACTTTCCTCTTTACATAGCGAAACGATATGTACGCTCTAAAAGCAGCCAAAATGCTGTAAATATCATCAATTTTATTACTTTTTTAGTCATCGTCATCGGTTCGGCAGCCCTATTTGTCGTGCTTTCTGCTTTTACTGGTTTAAAAACGTTTAGCCTTTCTTTTACCGATGCCTTCGACCCCGATATGAAAGCGATACCAGTATCTGGTAAGTTTTTTAATATATCAGAAGATCAAGAAAAACAACTCTCTAAAATTGAAGGTATTGCTTCCTACGCCAAAGAAATTGAAGAAAAAGTGCTCCTTCAACATCGAGAGAAAAGTGATATCGCCTATGTCAAAGGTATTGATAAGAAGTATGCTAAGGTGACAACTTTAGACAGCCTTTTTTATGGTGATTGGAACATTGAAGATGAACAAGGTGTCGCAGGGCTTGGCTTAGTAAATTCATTAGGGGTATCCGTATTTCAAACTCGAAATCCGCTGAAAATATTAGCCTTAAAACCCGGTAAAGGTTCTCTTTCTAAACAGGGGCTTGCTAACAGTTATAATACGCTACCCATAGTGCTTAGTGGCGTGTATCAAATTGAAGAGAGTTTAGACAAAAAATACATTTTTATTCACCTACCTCTTGCTCAGGCATTACTAGAAAAACAACCCAATCAAATTTCTGGTTTAAATTTTAAGCTGAACCCCGAGGTGGATGTGCTGGCTCTTAAAAACAAAATAACTGCAATTTTTAGTGATAAGGTTCTTGTCAAAACAAGACAAGAGTTGAACAGCACTTTATACAAAATGCTCAATACAGAAAACATTGCTACTTATCTTATTTTCACGCTTGTATTGATTATCGCACTTTTTAATGTTGTAGGTGCCATTATTATGATGATTTTAGACAAGCAACAAAATTCGAAAACCCTTTATAATTTAGGTGTTACCATCAAAGAACTTCGTCGCATTTATTTTGTTCAAGGAATACTGGTAACTACCGCCGGAGGTATCATTGGTATACTTTTAGGAGCATTTTTTGTGAGTATTCAACTACTTTTTGGGTTGGTTTCAATCGGATCTATAGATTACCCAGTAGAATTTCAATTAATGAATGTATTAGTTGTGATTGCAACTATAGTTGTACTTGGTATTATTGCTTCAAAAATTGCCAGTAGCCGAATTACGAAGAAATTAATAACGCGCTAAACGGTACTGAATTGATAGTCACCGAACTTCTGCAACACCTCATCAAAAGCGGCAAATACATCTACTGATTCGTCACTCGTGACCATCTTCATGCGATAGGGTTTAAAATCGGGAATACCCTTAAAATAATTGGTATAATGTCTTCTTGTTTCAAATACGCCTAATTTTTCCCCTTTCCAATCAATGGCCATTTGTAAATGTCTTCTTGCGGCATCTACACGCTCTATCATAGTTGGAGGAGCTAAATGTGTTCCCGTTTCAAAAAAGTGCTTTACTTCTTTAAAAAACCAAGGATACCCAATACTTGCCCGACCAATCATTGCACCATCAAGTCCATACTCGTCACGCATTTTCATCGCAGCTTCTGGAGAGTCCACATCTCCATTTCCAAATACAGGAATATGCATTCTTGGGTTATTCTTTACCTCAGCAATGGGTTTCCAGTCCGCATTACCTTTGTACATCTGAGCACGTGTACGACCGTGAATAGCAATGGACTTACAGCCTACATCTTGCAAACGTTCTGCCACCTCAACAATTTTTATCGAACTGTCATCCCAACCTAATCGCGTCTTAACGGTGACAGGTAGTTTGGTATGCTCCACCATTGCTTTGGTCAAAGAGACCATCAAATCAATATCTTTTAAAATACCAGCGCCGGCACCTTTCGAAACTACTTTTTTAACAGGGCAACCAAAATTAATATCAATAATATCTGGTTTTGAAGCTTCTACGATTTCCACAGATCGTAGCATAGAATCTAAATTCGCTCCAAAAATCTGAATACCTACGGGTCGTTCTTTCTCATAGATGTCTAATTTCATCACACTCTTCGCCGCATCACGAATCAACCCTTCTGAAGAAATAAATTCTGTGTAAACGACATCTGCTCCTTGTTCCTTACATAAAGCTCGGAAAGGTGGGTCACTGACATCTTCCATTGGAGCAAGTAACAATGGAAAATCAGGAAGTTGTATGTCGCCTATTTTGGGCATTGCATCTATTTTCTTTTTCGGATGGCAAATTTAAGGAAAATCTAAAAGGTGACCTCTGCTTCTACTTGTTCTCCTTTTCTATCGACCACAACCTTTGTTGAATTTCCTTCATCAAATACGGAAAGTGCGCGCATGTAACTCATCATATCTACTACCGTGCTATCTCCTAATTGAATAACAATATCTCCCTTTTGAAGTCCTGCAGCTGCGGCAGGTCGGCCTTCAGTTACTCCATCAATTCGCATGCCTTTTCCGTCAAACAGATAATCGGGCATCACCCCTAATGCTACTTTAAAGCGAGGTACATTCTCGCTTTCATTTTTTGTAGGTCGAAAGGCTAATTTATCGTCATCATCTAGTTCTGCAATAACCTCCATGATATAGTTTCCGATCATCTCCATTCCTTCATAATTCAACTTGTCAAAATCATCTGAAGGTTTGTGATAATCTTCATGTTGACCTGTAAAAAAATGTAATGCAGGAATATCTTGTAAATAAAACGAAGTATGATCACTCGGGCCAACACCAGACTCACTCAGCACTAATTTAAATCCTGGGTTGGTTGCGTTTAACACTTGATTCCAGATGGGTGCTGTTCCTGTACCGCTAATAGAGAGTGTTTTATCTTCTCGAAGCCTTCCCACCATATCCATGTTGATCATGTAGTTTGCCTTCTTAAAATCAATAGTCGGATTTTTTGAAAAATAGTTGCTTCCTAATAAGCCCATTTCTTCCCCTGAAAAAGCAATAAAAAGGTAATTACTGCCCTTGATAGAGTCTTTCAGTTTTTCAGCAAGTTTAAGCATAACTCCCACGCCACTCGCGTTATCATCTGCACCATTATGAATTGCTTCTCCATCCGCATATAAAGAACCGTCGCCTCCCATGCCTAAATGGTCATAATGCGCCCCTATAATCACTGTTTTATTTGCTTGATTATCGATATAGCCGATAACATTTGTGCCTGTAATTGTGCTATCGCCATTGACAAATTGAACTTCGGAATGTGGATCTGTTTTTGGCTTAAATGTAAAAGTTTGAAAATAGGTGTTGGCATTTCCTTTAGCTTGTAAACCAATGGTCTCCATGCGTTGTTGTAAGTAATTCGCTGCTACCAATTCTTCTGGTGTACCCGTTTCTCGACCTGCTAAACTATCATTAGCAAGAAAAGCAACGTCTTCTTGAAGGGAAACATTTTTCGATTTCTCCGTTTTACAGGAAATCAAACAAATAAAAATTATTGGTAAAAACGTCCATTTACACATCATAGCCTTTATTTTTATGCAAAATTAAGCATCCTATGAGAAAATCATTGCTCCTACTATTGATTATAGCCGTTTCGAGTTGTAAGACGGAAACCAAGAAAACCGATGCTACGTCAAAAAAAGAAAAAGAAACGTCTTTGATGGCAGGTAGTGACACCCTTATTTATCCTGAAGAAAAATACTTTAAGAGCATTCGTCAGATAACCTTTGGTGGTGATAATGCAGAAGCATATTGGAGTTGGGATGATAAACAGATGATTTTTCAATCAAATAACGAGGCTTGGGGAATGAATTGCGATCAGATGTTTTTAATGAGCATCGAAGATAGTTTTAAGGATTCAATACCCGCAATGGTTAGTACAGGTTTTGGGCGTACCACTTGCGCCTATTTTTTACCTGATAATAAACACTACGTTTATGGCTCAACACATTTGGTAGACAAAGAATGCCCAGAAGTACCTTTACGTAAAAACGGAAATTACGTTTGGCCAGTTTACGATTCGTTTGACATTTTTGTAGCCGATTTAGAAGGAAATATTACGGCGCAACTCACTGATCAAAAAGGCTATGACGCAGAAGCAACCGTTTCTCCTAAAGGGGATAAAATCGTGTTCACTTCTGATCGAAGCGGTGATTTAGAGCTCTATACCATGAATTTAGATGGTTCTGATGTCAAACAAATAACAGATGAATTGGGTTACGATGGGGGTGCTTTCTTCTCTCCTGATGGTACGAAATTAATATTCAGAGCTTCACGACCAAAAACCGCAGAAGAAATAAAGAAATATAAAGACTTACTGGCTGACGGATTAGTAGAACCAACCGAAATGGAATTATTCATTTGCAACGCTGATGGATCTGAAATGAAGCAATTGACCTTTTTAGGAAACGCGAATTGGAGTCCATTTTTTCACCCTTCTGGAAACAAAATTTTATTCTCTAGCAATTTCGAAGCCGAAAAAGGCTTCCCTTTTAATCTTTATTTTATTGATATTGACGGAAAGAACTTAGAGCGTGTTACCCACGGAGAGACATTCGACGCTTTTCCCGTTTTCTCTAACGATGGAAAGTATTTAGCGTTTTCTAGTAATCGAAATAATGGTGGTACGCGCGACACGAATTTGTTTATCGCAGAGTGGCAGGAATAGTGCTGCCGTTTGAGCCCATATTATTTGGTGTAAAAATCAACATGCATTTGGTGCTAGAATACCTAGCATTCTTTATTGCTTTTCGATACTACGTCATACTCCGAAAAAATAGTTCAGATACGATTTCTACCAGCAATCGATTATCCATCATTATTGGGGCAGTCTTCGGAGCCCTTCTTCTCTCTCGACTCGTTGCCTTTTTAGAAAATCCAGTTATTCATTATGAGCAAGGTTGGATTACACTATTCAATAATAAAACGATCATGGGTGGTCTTTTTGGAGGATTGTTGGGTGTAGAGTTGGCAAAAAAGAGTATTGGAGAAAAACAATCTTCTGGAGACCTATTTACCCTGCCTATTATCTTAGGAATTATTATTGGTAGAATCGGATGCTTTTTAGCAGGAATCAGAGAATTCACCTACGGCAAAGCAACTTCATCTTTCTTGGGAATGGATTTAGGAGATGGTATACCCAGACATCCTTTAGCCTTATACGAAATTATCTTTTTGGTATTTCTATTTATAACAATCAAAAGACTTCAGAAAAAACCCAATCGCTTTGAAAACGGAACCTACTTTAAGATTTTTATGCTAACCTATTTTGGATTTCGGTTCTTTATTGAATTTTTAAAACCCAATACCTTTTTCTTTCTAGGCTTAAGCAGCATTCAACTTTTATGCTTAATTTGTTGGATATACTACTATCAAACGCTCCGAAAAGGAATCCAGAATGCCCGAAAGAAATTACACCTATTATGACTTTACTTTAAGTCTATGCCCCCAATGTTTGCGAAGGGTAGATGCTAAAATTGTCTTTGAAAACGAAAATGTATACATGCTTAAGCATTGTAAAGAACATGGCCGTTCCAAAGTCCTTATTGCTGAAGATATTGAATATTATAAAAATATTCGCAACTATAATAAAGCCTCTGAATATCCAAAAACCTTCAATACCAAAACCCATTACGGCTGCCCCTATGATTGCGGACTGTGTCCAGACCATGAGCAACATTCATGTTTAACGGTTATTGAAGTGACTGATCGTTGTAATCTGACGTGCCCTACCTGTTACGCTGGTTCTTCACCCACATATGGAAGACATCGCACTTTGGATGAAATTAAAAAAATGTTGGATGCTATTGTGAAAAATGAAGGGGAGCCTGAT
>CALHCJ010000070.1 GCA_937936275.1 uncultured Flavobacteriaceae bacterium | reverse complement strand
GGGAGTCCGCTATCATGATCTCCTTTTCCCTTTAAAAAGTGATTAAAGAATTTGGTTTCAATATTCTCCTGAAAAAATTCTGAAATTCCATCCCCGAAATAATAATTACCCACAACGGTACGACCATCTCTTCTCGACCATCTACCATGATCCCACGGACCAAAAACCATCGTATTGTAGTTATCCTTATTGTATCTTTCGATGTTTTTATAGGTTTCTAACGGACCGTATAAATCTTCAGCATCAAACCAGCCGCCTACGACCATGGTCGCCACATGGGACTTTACATTTTTCAAATGCTGAATCAAACCTTTACTTTGCCAAAGGGTATCATAATTGGGATGTTCTTTGAGTTCATTCCAAAAGAAATCATCGGTCATTTCATCAGGTGCTAATGAAGTCTCGTCTTTGGTACTGTAATCAAAAAAAGAATTAAGATTTTTTAAGGGTCCTTTGTCTAAAAAGAACTGATATTGATCTTCTGTTTGTAAATCTGGTAATTTGTACCAGGCTGTATCGATTGGCATGTCTCCGTTTGGTCTCGGAGTTCCGAAAAGTGAAGTAGCTCTGAAATAGCTCAACAAATACGCGCCATTATGATGAAAATCATCAAAGAAAAAATCACCAATGCTTGCCTGAGGCGACGCTGCTTTTAAAGCAGGATGCGCATCAACCGTCGCATAGGTAGAATAAAAACCAGGATACGAAATACCCCATATACCCACATTACCATTATTATTTTCGACATTATTAACCAACCATTCTATGGTATCATAGGTATCTGAACTTTCATCAACATCGTTATCAGAAACTTTATTCGGAATGTATGCACGCATATTTTCATAATGGCCTTCACTCAACCATCGTCCACGAACATCTTGATACACTACAATGTTACCCTCTTGCATCATATGAATATTGGGGCCGATTTTTTCTTTGAACTTACCCTCTCCATACGGTCTTGAACTGTAGGGCGTGCGTTGCATGATAATGGGGTATTCTTGCGAGGTATCTTTTGGCGAATAAATGGTGGTGTGAAGTTTCACTCCGTCACGCATGGTGATATCTACCTCTTGCTTCGTATAATTATCGGCTACAAAAGTACTGGAAACCTCAGGGGTCTCTGTTTTTGTAGTCTTTGTACAAGAACTAATCACTAAGAGCATCAAAATCAAAGAAAAAATAGAGCTGAATTTTCGCATGTTCAATATTTAAATTTCCTTAAAACTACTAAAGAAATAGCAAGAACAGAAAAGCCTAACAATGAAATGTATTGCTAGGCCTTTATTATTCTTAGTCCGCGCTATAAACTAAAGCTTGAATGCTTTTTTTATCGCGTCAACCCGATCTAATTTCTCCCAGGTAAAGAGTTCTACTTCCTTTTCAACCCGACCGTTATAAGGAGATTCAAAAACCTTGGTAACCGTTTTCGGTTCTTTACCCATATGGCCATAAGCAGCTGTTTCTAAATAAATCGGATTTCGAAGCTTCAATCGTTTTTCAATGGCAAACGGACGCATGTCAAACAATCTCTCTACTTTTTTAGCAATCTCGCCATCGGTCAAATCCACATTTGATGTTCCGTAGGTATCCACAAAAATAGAAGTTGGCTCCACTACCCCAATCGCATAGCTGACTTGTACTAATATTTCATCTGCAACGCCTGCCGCCACTAAATTCTTTGCTGCATGTCTTGCCGCATAAGCTGCACTTCGATCTACTTTACTCGGATCTTTTCCGCTAAAAGCTCCACCCCCATGTGCGCCTTTACCTCCGTAGGTATCTACTATAATCTTTCTACCTGTTAGACCTGTATCTCCATGCGGTCCTCCGATAACAAACTTGCCGGTTGGGTTAATATGATACTCAATCTGATCATCAAATAGATTTTGAATTTTCTTCGGAAGTTTTTTCTTGACTTTCGGAATCAAGATTTCAATGACATCTTTCTTGATTTTCGCCAACATCTTTTCATCATTTTTATGAAAAGCATCATGTTGTGTAGAGACAACGATCGTATCAATACGCTGCGGAACATTATCATCAGAGTATTCAATTGTTACTTGTGATTTTGCATCAGGTCTTAAGTAATCGATTTCTTTTCCTTTACGACGTAAATCAGCTAAAACCTGTAATATTTTATGTGAAATATCTAAGGCCAGCGGCATATAATTCGAAGTCTCTTTAGTCGCATACCCAAACATCATACCTTGATCTCCTGCCCCTTGCTCTTCTTTTTTACCGCGATCAACACCTTGATTTATTTCTTTAGATTGTTCGTGAATTAACGAAATCACTCCGCAAGAATCACCACTAAATTGATATTCGCCTTTGGTATACCCAATTTCATTGATCACCCCTCTCGCAATGTGCTGAACATCTAAATAGGTATCACTTTTTACCTCACCTGCTAATACCACTTGACCTGTGGTCACTAAGGTTTCACAGGCCACTTTACTCTCAGGATCGAAAGCCAAAAAATTATCCAATAATGCATCGCTGATTTGGTCTGCGACTTTATCTGGGTGACCTTCACTAACAGATTCTGAGGTAAATAAATATGCCATTGTTCACTGAATTATCGGAAGATTTGACGAAAAGGCCTGAAGAAGTTTACACCACTTTTTAGCATTTTTTTACCGAGGTTGCAATCAGTCAAATCCGTCCTCTTTATTTCCTACAAAAATATAAAAATTGTTTTGTTTTTAGGGTTTAAAATGAAGCGTTTACAAATAAGTCGAACTTTCGCTGCTACTAAAATTCCATAATTGAACATTACAGGTATTTGAACAACTATTTTTTCGAGAACTGGATATACTTTGTATATTGTCAGACGTTCCCTTTGCGAAGAAACTAACCATAATTACTCGAAAACATGCATATTGCAGTTGCAGGAAATATAGGAGCCGGAAAGACGACTCTAACCAAATTATTATCAAAGCATTATAAATGGGAAGCCCATTTTGAAGATGTGGTTGATAATCCTTATTTGGATGACTTTTACACCCAAATGGAGCGTTGGAGCTTTAACTTGCAAATCTATTTCTTAAATCATCGGTATCGTCAGATTCTCAAAATCCGTGAATCAGGTAAGAGTATCATACAAGATCGAACGATATATGAGGATGCTTATATTTTCGCACCCAACTTGCATGCGATGGGTTTGATGACCAATCGTGATTTCACAAACTACTCTAGTCTTTTTGAATTGATGGAGAGTTTGGTACAACCTCCTGATTTGTTAATTTATCTTCGGAGCTCCATTCCGAATTTGGTAAAGCAAATCCATAAAAGAGGTCGTGAATATGAGAATACGATTTCTATTGATTATTTAAGTCGTTTGAACGAACGCTATGAGGCTTGGGTTCATGGTTACGAAAAGGGAAATCTGTTAGTTATTGATGTTGATGATCTTGATTTTGTTGACAATCCTGAAGACTTAGGTACAATTATCAACAAAATAGACGCAGAAATCAACGGATTGTTTTAAGCATGACCAATTGTATTCTGGCCAGCACCTCAACCATATATGGCGGAACCTATCTAGATTATCTTTCTGAAGCTTTAGAAGATTTATTTCAACATTCAGAGGAAATTCTGTTTGTCCCTTACGCGCGACCGAGCGGCATCTCTTATGATACGTATACCGAAATAGCTGAAAAAACTTTTCTCAAATTGGGTAAAACACTGCGTGGCATTCATACTTTTGAGAATCAAATCGAAGCCGTTGAAAACGCACAAGGAATCTTTACGGGAGGAGGAAATTCTTTTGTTCTGGTTTCTGAGCTTTATCATCAAAACCTAATAACACCCTTGCAAAAGGTCATTCGAAATGGAACACCTTATTTAGGTACTAGCGCTGGAAGCAATATCGCCGGACCTAGTATTCAAACCAGTAACGATATGCCAATTGTTTACCCGCCAAGTTTTGAGACCCTAGGTATTGTTCCCTTTAACATCAATCCACATTATTTAGATCCTGATCCTAATTCCAAGCATAAGGGGGAAACAAGAGAAACTCGAATTAAAGAGTTTCACGTCTTCAATGATACCCCCGTATTAGGATTAAGAGAAGGAAGTTGGGTTCGCGTCAAGGGGAATCAATCCATTTTGAAAGGGGAAAAACTTACCGCAAGAGTTTTTGAAAAACAACAATCACCCTATGAAATAGCGCCAGAATCTTTGTTAGACTTTCTTAAATAAAACCATTTTCTTTGGCATGTTCAATTGCCTGCTCGCTTTTTTCTACCAGTAGAACCGGAGTGGTTTTATAACTATCAATCAATGTACGTATGCGAAGCATTTTCTTTTTGTGTCTTACACTGCGTAAATAAATAGCAGCAATTCTTCCTGGGTATTGTTCTGCAATTTCCATATAAATATCAGCATCATGTTCGCCACTATCACCAATCAATATAAACGGAAGCTTGGGATACGTCTTCAACAAATTTAAAATCTCCTTTTGTTTCTGAGGTTTCTCACCCTTATGTCGATTTCTAAAATCAGAAAAACTTCGAAGTAAAATAGGCCCTTTCGGAAAATTATTATTGGTCAAAAACATCTCAAGATACCGATACAAGTTCCAAGGACTATGGCTCACATAAAAGATCGGATTCGCTTCTTCACCAGACTTTCCGCGATGCAACCTATGATAAAATTCTGCAGCCCCTTCTAAAGGAATACGTTTCTCTGCTGGTTTAAAAAAGGTATTGATAATAACCCGCCATTTGAACGAAGAAACAACTCCTGTATGTAAAATAGTATCATCAATGTCACTCGCCACCCCAAATTTGACATCTGCAGCAGGAATAAGCATTTCTCCTGGAAACTTATTCTGATTTAAAATCTCTCTACGCATTTCTGAATTTGCGTATGATAATTCATAAGACAACCAGCCTTCACTATTGGTTAGTTCTCTTAAATTCTCAATCGATTCGTCGATTTTATAATAACCATTCTGATCCGTTTTCCCGTTTAGTGTTCTACCGTCGGGTAGGGTCATTCGTATCTCAGTATTTCGAATTTCATCAGTTTCAAAACGTTTCCAAGTGTTGGTAATTAAATTGAAAAAGCCTTTTTCAGAGAGGTTGATATTCTCATCTTCCAAAGCACGGCCACGGGCGTAAAAATGATTATCTGTACCATACGCCTGAAATGCTATAAGTTGAAGTTTATCTTTCTTTCCGAACCATCCCATGATTTAAAAATACACATCTTCA
>CALHCJ010000069.1 GCA_937936275.1 uncultured Flavobacteriaceae bacterium | reverse complement strand
GAAATTATAATCTATGGGTTGGGAGATGATGATATTTTTGAAGTACACGGCGATAATAGAAATCAGATAAAAATCCGACTTATTGGCGGTTATGGCGAGGACGTTTATAAAATTTCAGACAAGAGAAATATTAAAGTTTATGATTGGGAACATGAGAAGATAAGCTTCTCAGGTGAGACACCGAGTAATAGCTTAATTAATACTTACAAGACAAACACATTCCACTGGCGTTTTTTTGAGCCAAATACCAACATCTTTACACCCAATCTTGGCTTTCGCACTGATGACGGATTCTTTTTAGGGTTCAAGAATACGTTCACTGATAAACGATTTAATGAAGCCAAATTCAATCAAAAGCATAGTCTTGCAGCTAACTATTATTTCAGATTTAAAGCGATCGAAGCGAATTATGAAGGTATATTTACCAGTCTCATCCCTAAATGGAACTTTGAAGTAAATGGATACTTTACAAACGATCGTTTTTCAACTAACTTTTTTGGTTTAGGTAATAACTCCATTAACCAAGAAGATCAATTAGGCAGAAATTTTTACCGTTCCAGAATGCAGATGGCACGATTGAGTGCTGGTGTAGCATATCACACCCTTCGTTTTAAAGCACTTTATGAATCATTTAAGGTTAAAGAAAATGAAAACCGATTTTTCGTTCCAGCAAACGTAGATGCACAATCTCTTTTATCTCAAAACTATGTTGGCTTAGAAACTTCTGCTCAGTATGATTTAGCCGACGCTAAAGACTTTCCTTCAAAATCAATCTTAATTGGGTTGAAAGCAGGATTTAAAATGAATACGAGTATTGACGAAAACAAGTTTGGTTATCTAAAATTTACAACAGGCTTTAGCCACAAGCTGATCCCTAGTGGTGATTTAGTATTGGGTACCATTGGCGAGGTCAAAACAAACTTTGGTAATGATTATTTTTTCTATCATGCACCCTCTATAGGAGGCGATAACGGTCTACGAGGTTTTAGAGATGAACGCTTTTCCGGTAAAACATACTTTTATCAAACCTCAGACCTGCGCTGGCGCATTAAAAGATATGTAACAGCCATTGCCCCCATTACAATAGGAGCTTTTGGAGGATTTGATTATGGCAGAGTGTGGCAACCTAATGAGCAAAGCAATATCTGGCATACTTCTCAAGGTATTGGTTTCTGGGCAAGTGGTTTTAATTTTTTATCTGCAAATGTGGGTGTTTTTAATTCAAAAGAGGGAAACCTGATCCAATTTAGTTTCGGTTTTCAATTTTAAATTTCATTCTTATCTCAGAGGAAATATTAGCAGTATTAATTCTTATTTTTACAAATACATTACACTAAACCATTTATTATGATTAAGAAAATCACACTGCTTACAATAGTATCTCTACTCTTTGTTTCTTGTTGGAAGGATAAAAGTCCGGAAGATTTAATCCGTCTGAAACAAAAATTCAAATCAACGGTTTCATCATTTGAAAAAAAGAAAGAAACTGCCAATAAAAATGTAAATAAGGGATTAGAAACATTGAATGCACTTAAAAGTGCTTTAGAGGACACAAAAAATGAAGATAAAGAATTTGCCAAAGTTTATGGCGATTGGGAAAAAGTGAATAAGCGTGTCGAAAATCTCAATAAAGAATACGAAGATTTAAAAGAACACGCTTCAAATCTCTTTACCGCGATGGAAACCCAAACCAATAGCTTGAGTGACGAGACCAGTAAAAAAACCTTAAACAATGCGATTAAGAAAGCTCGTACCAAATACAATGGTACGTTAGCAAATACATCTAAGGCAATTGACAAACTTCGATTGCTTCATGGAGATGCTGTAGAGGTAGTGAAGGCTCTTGAAGTAGCAGCTGCATTGAATTCTTTTGATAATATTAATGATCAAATGAAAAGCATAGAAGGTCGTGTCGACGGTATTATGGAAGAGTTAAATTTGGCTGTAGTAGAGAGTAAAAAATTGTATGAAAAAAAGATAACCGAATTGGGGGAATAAAACAGTTACCTTTAGCCATATTATCTATTTCATGATTGAAATTTTAACATCCATCTTTTTTCTAATTGCCGTTATCGATCCTATTGGAACCGTACCTGTTTATTTAGAAGCAACGAAAGAGTTTGATAAAATACACAAACGAAAAATAGCCATTCGAGCTTCAGCCATTGCTTTTGGTATTCTTTTATTCTTTATTGTAATCGGCCAGCTTATTTTAGAAGGCATGAGTGTATCTTTAGATGCTTTTCAAATCTCGGGAGGCGTAATTTTATTTCTCTTTGCGCTGACCATGATTTTTGGTGATGGTAAACCTGAACGTGAAAAAAGCCAAATTACCGATTTTAAGCATGTTACTATTTTTCCTGTTGCGATACCCTCAATAGCATCACCTGGTGCTATCATGGCAGTGGTTTTACTTACTGACAATCACATCTATACAGTTGAACAGCAAGCAGTAACTACACTCTTGGTGTTGTTGGTCATCGGCCTCACGGCTTTAATATTATTGGTAGCAAGTTCAGTTCAAGAAAGAATTGGCAGTTATGGTATTACGGTGATCAGTAAGATAATGGGACTCATATTAGCTTCATACGCCGTTCAAAGCATACTTAGCGGAATTAGTCATTATTTCGGCCAGGTCTAATAAATCTAATTCTTTGACTATTAGTTAATTATATCCATATTTTTTAGTACATTCAACTACACTAATTTTTAATAATTAACTAAAACCCTCGTAAAATGAAAAAATTTTTAGCCGAATTTATCGGAACCCTCTGGCTTGTGCTAGGTGGATGTGGAAGTGCTGTACTCGCAGCTGGATTTCCTGAACTAGGTATAGGTTTTGTAGGCGTCTCACTAGCCTTTGGTCTTACTGTAGTTACTATGGCATACGCCATAGGGCATATTTCAGGCTGTCATTTGAACCCCGCGGTCTCCATTGGCCTTTGGATTGGTGGTCGCTTTGAAGTAAAAGATTTAATACCTTACATTATTTCTCAGGTCTTGGGAGGAATTGCAGGTGCAGGGATCTTGTATCTAATTGTTACCAATCAAGCTGGTTTTGAAGGTGTTGGCGGTTTTGCTGCCAATGGTTTTGGTGAGCATTCACCGGGAGGTTTTAACATGACTGCTGCTTTAATAACTGAAGTAGTTATGACCTTTATATTTTTATTTGTCATATTAGGTTCTACCTATACTCAGGCACCTAGAGGTTTTGCGGGTCTTGCTATAGGTCTCTGTTTAACGCTCATTCATTTAATAAGTATACCCGTCACGAATACCTCAGTAAACCCAGCCAGAAGTACAAGTCAAGCTATTTTCGCGGACGGTGGTTGGGCGATGGGTGAGCTCTGGCTTTTCTGGGTAGCGCCGATTATAGGAGCTATTTTAGCTGGTTTGGTATACAAATATCTTTCTCCAGAAATAGCAAATTAAACAGAACTATATTTTAAATAAAATGCACTTCAAGCACTTGGTTGAAGTGCATTTTATTTTGGTATATTTATGCTTCATTCTAGAAGCAACGTATGCCTATTGCCATTGTTATCGTAGGAATTTTAATCTTATTCCTTCTCATTGCACGTTTTAAACTCAACGCTTTTATTGCATTTATTCTAGTTTCTCTTTTCGTGGGAATTGCAGAAGGAATGGAACCTGTTCAGGTCGTCGGTTCAATTCAAAAAGGTATCGGAAACATTCTTGGTTTTTTGGTGCTTATTTTAGGACTTGGTGCAATGCTTGGCAAGTTGGTTGCTGAAAGTGGCGCCGCGCAACGAATCACTACCAAACTAGTCGAAAAATTCGGCAAAAAAAATATTCAATGGGCCGTCGTACTCACTGGTTTCATTGTCGGTATTCCTATGTTTTACTCTGTAGGTTTTGTGATTTTAATTCCATTAGTATTTACGATAGCGGCGGCTACTGGGCTCCCTCTCATTTATGTAGGTTTACCGATGTTAGCATCATTATCGGTAACACATGGTTATCTTCCTCCGCATCCAGCGCCTACCGCCATTGCTGCTACTTTTAATGCGGACATTGGTAAAACATTGTTTTACGGAATCATTGTAGCAATACCAGCTATAATCGTAGCTGGACCTCTTCTGTCTAGAGCAATGAAAAACATTAAAGCAACTCCTATTGAAGGTTTTGTAAGTTCTAAGGTTTTGTCGGATGATGAGATGCCTGGAACTGCTATTAGTATTTTCACCGCTTTACTTCCGGTAATTCTAATGGCGATTGCTGCTCTTGCCGATTTCTTTCTGCCTCTTGAATCTAGCTTAAAGACCCTATTAGTATTTATGGGCAATCCCGTTATGGCGATGCTGATTTCCGTTTTAGTCGCTATCTACACGTTGGGCTTAGCACGCGGAAAAAATATGAAAGAAGTATCAGAAACCTTAGGTAGTGCTGTATCAGGCATAACTATGGTGCTACTCATTATCGCTGGGGCAGGTGCTTTGAAGCAAGTTTTAATTGATACTGGGGTGAGTGAATATATAGGTGAAATTCTAAATGGCTCTTCAATTTCTCCACTTATACTTGCATGGTTGATTGCAACAATTATTCGCGTATGCGTAGGTTCTGCAACTGTTGCAGGTTTAACCGCTGCAGGTATTGTTTTACCATTGATTGACGGTACATCAGTAAGTGCTGAACTTATGGTATTGGCTATAGGGTCAGGAAGTTTAATGCTCTCTCATGTAAATGATAGTGGGTTTTGGCTGTACAAAGAATACTTTAATCTATCTATAAAAGACACGCTCAAATCTTGGACTGTAATGGAAACTACCGTTGGGGTTATGGGATTAATAGGTGTGTTGGTACTCGATATTTTTATTTAAAAAAATTATGATAACACCATCAC
>CALHCJ010000068.1 GCA_937936275.1 uncultured Flavobacteriaceae bacterium | reverse complement strand
ACCAATAATATTGATATATCATCTTTTGTAGGAACGGTTAGAACTTCTGTGATCGCTTGCGGTTTAATATTTGAACTTCCAATCATTGTTTATTTTTTAACGAAAGTAGGTTTAGTCACCCCTGCGATCTTAAAAAAATATCGAAAAATTTCATTGGTGGTCGTTTTAATTCTTGCGGCAGTAGTAACTCCACCAGACGTTGTAAGTCAAATTTTGGTTGCATTACCTATATTGGGTTTATACCAGATAAGTATTTATATATCAAAACGAGTTTTAAAGAAGGAGGCAAAAAAAGAAGCTAAACTAGCTGCACAACGTGCCAAAAAAAGTTAAAAAATAAAACATTACCTCATCTTAGAATTTATATGTTTTAGATTTGAAAAAATTAGACTGAGTTTTGAAGTATACTAACAATAAAACCATTTTTAATATTTCACGCCTCGTAATTTGTATTTTCAACAATGAAGCTTAGAGCAGACAATATCATGAAGGCCTATCGCGGTCGCAAAGTAGTTAAAGGTATTTCTTTGGAAGTAAACCAAGGAGAAATCGTTGGTCTACTTGGTCCTAATGGTGCGGGTAAAACTACTTCATTCTATATGATTGTAGGTCTTGTTAAACCTAATGGGGGAAATATCTACTTAGACAACATGGAAATTACTAAATTTCCTATGTATAAAAGAGCTCAAAACGGAATCGGTTATTTAGCCCAAGAGGCTTCAGTATTTCGTAAATTGAGTATAGAAAAAAATATAATGAGCGTTCTACAACTTACTAAACTAAGTAAGAAAGAGCAAGAAATGAAAATGGAATCACTCATTGACGAATTTAGTTTAGGTCATATCCGTAAAAATCGCGGAGACTTATTATCAGGTGGAGAACGCAGAAGAACTGAAATTGCAAGAGCACTGGCTACTGACCCTAAATTTATTTTACTAGACGAACCATTCGCTGGTGTTGACCCGGTGGCTGTGGAAGACATACAGCGTATTGTAGCCCAACTAAAAGATAAGAACATCGGCATACTCATAACAGATCATAATGTTCAAGAGACACTAGCCATTACCGAACGATCATATTTGATGTTTGAGGGAGGTATATTGAAATCAGGACACCCTGAAGATCTAGCCGCAGACGAGATGGTTCGAAAAGTTTATTTAGGTCAAAACTTTGAGCTTCGAAAAAAGAAGCTAGATTTTTAGTTTTATTGATTCGGAGAGATTTGAAGTATTTGCTTAGAAGAAAATAAATTTCCATCTTCGCTCATTCCTTCAATATAAACTACCATTTCCTTTACACCGGTATTGTATATTTTGAAAGCTGTATTGCCAGTTTTATCGAATGTCAGATTTGACTCCCAGTGAATGGTTCCAAAATTGAGAAACGAATCATCTACAAGGCTTTTATATTTTGGAGTGTAATATTTCTTAATTGGCATAAAGCCACCCACAACGGGGTATTTGAAAAATTTCGGTTTCTCTTTTGACCTTCGATTCCCCTCAGCCCCTATTTCACCTTCCTTTCTGGTATACACGCGAATAACACCACCCGCACCACCGCCTTCACTATTTCCAGATCGATCAATAAAATAACTTTCGATCTTTGTACTTCTAAAATCTAAAAGAATATCAAAATCAGAATAGCGCACATCATCAATAAATAAAATTGGTGAAGGTTGAACATCAGAGAATACCAAAGGTCTTTTTGTGGTAATTCCTATTCGCCTATCACCAGAATTGGGCATCTCCCAAACATTGAAACCACTAGAACGTATGAGGTCAATGAGATTAGGATATAAGCGTTCTGTATTTACGTCCATTTTCTTAATTTTAAACTCAGGAATTAATGGTGTGGTTACTCTTGCATTTCGTCTATTTTCACTGACAACTACCTCATCTAGTTCGATTGTATTATCTGGTAAAATAAAATCTCTAATTCCGACAGAGTTATATTTAGTAGCCACTAGATTATCAAACCCATTAGGATGTAGGTCATAGATTTTATCTTCAGATACCCCTGAGTCAGTTCTCAAGTATAAGTTTGGTCGGTTTAATTCACCTCTTCTATTCAATATCGTAAATCGTAGTTCTTCTCCTTCTTGTACATAATAATTATCGAGTTTAAAACTTTGGGTATCTTCATTTATAGAGACTATTTGCGGACTTGTATTTTTACCTGAATATAAGAGTAACTGACTTTTTTTCGGCAGTGCTGTGTTCACCTTAGCTAGCACATCAACACCAGTTCTAAAATGATACTTCTTGTCTGGGGGACTTTCATATATATTTTTCCAGTCATATTTAGACCAGCCTTGAGTTAATAGTAATAAATCAAACTCAAGCTTTTTAATTTTGGTATGTTCCTCGAAGTAATATCTTAAATTCTCAATAAAGCCAGTAAGATATGGCTTTACTAAAAATGCACTCTCAATATTAAAATCATTTTGATATGCTTTAGTTTCAAGTGGTAAAATTGACACACTCAAAGAAGATGATTTTATTTTTTTTGAGCTAGAAAAACTTATAGATAATGAATCTTTATCTACAGATTGAACACTTGTTTTGATATCGACTTCTCTCAGACCATTAAAGTTAAAAAAGAGCCGCTCTGCTAATGGATTACCTCTGTTATCAATCAACGTAATAATATTCATTCCTTCATGAAACTCATTCTTTTTTAGAACATGTGAAACATATAAATCATCTTTATTAAAAACAACATCTAAATTTTTTAAAAGTCCATCACGATGCACCAATATAGAATGTGGTCTACTTCCTATCTGTTTTTTAGTTTCCGCATTGGTTCCTACCAAGATCATGACCCTATCATCTTCTAAGTTTTTAATAGAAAGGGACAACCCTATATCTTCTGCTTTTGGAAGAATTATTTTTTTTTGCGAACCATCTTCTGTGTTTAAAAACGCTGAAAAAATATCCCCCCTGGATGGAATCATGGTAATCTTTGCAAGACCGAACTGATTGGTGATAAAGGAAGTTATTTTAGTTCCTTTTTGATTACGAATCACCCCTGAAAGAAACGGAACAGATTTTCCGTTTTCATCAAGAGCTTTTATACCTACTACACCTTGAACATCGGTAATCCAATGTCCACCTTCAGGTAGAAATTGAACATCATACTTTTTTTCTTTAGACGTCTTGTTTGCTAAGGCCTCATTTCCTAAAACTGTAAATTGTTGAATAAAAGCGTCATCTTCTTTAAAATTACGCATCCAACTTGTCGAACCTTTCAAGTAATAATGACCTTTTTTTAGTGTAGAATCAATTTTAATTTGACCTTCAGAATATCCTTCTTTACTAATAAAAAGGTGTTTTTTTATCTGGTTTCCATTGCTATCATAAATACCTACATAGAGGTTGACTGGCTCATCGAAAGGCCTACCTTTCAACCGATTATACAGATAGCCTTTAAACCACAAGTGCTCTCCCTGTACAAAAGCATTTTTATTCAAATGCAAGAAGAGTGATGCCCTTGGTAAGCCAAAGTACTTTTCAAACGCGGGTTTCACTTTGTCTTGGACGCTCCTATTTTGAGCATTTACAAATAGCGAAAACAGAATGAAAAACATGCAAGAAACTAAATACCTACGATAACTCAACATAACCAACTATTACTTTTTCAAAGCTTTTTTTAAAGATACTAGAAATAGTCATTAAAGAAGTTAAATCCTAGCGTCTAAAAGAGCCGAGACACCACTGTAACACCATATTGACATTTAAATCTAATGAAAGGTATTGCGGGAAGGCGGTACTACCTCTTTAAAACCAATCTTATTTATAAGTCATTTTGACCAAAGGATTCTTTTTCCAAAAAACGAATAGCAAGCCGATTAAAATGAAGGGAATACTTAACCATTGCCCCATATTCAAGGTCATCTCATCTTCGAATGCTACTTGATTTTCCTTAAAAAATTCAATTATAAAACGTGCAGCGAATAACAATATTAATAAGATTCCTACAAACAAGCCTGATCGATTTTTAATTTTTGGCGAACGATACATGTAAAATAACAACCCAAAAATTAAAAGATGTGAAAATGCCTCATAAAGTTGGGTTGGGTGCCTTGGAATCATATCGTCACGTTCAAATACAAAACCCCAAGTACCATCGGTTGGTTTTCCATAAATTTCTGAATTCATCAAATTACCTAATCGAATAAAGGCACAAGTGATAGGCGTTACTATTGCAACTCGGTCTAACACCCACAAAATGTTGGTTTTTGTTTTACGCCAATACATAAAAATTGCAATAATAACACCTAACGTACCTCCATGACTTGCGAGACCCTGAAAGCCTGTAAATTCAAAAGAACCGTTGATTTCTTTGATAGGTAATAGAATCTCTAAGGGATTATTTAAATAGTGTTCTGGTTCATAGAAAAAACAATGTCCTAATCTAGCACCTAATATCAACCCTACGAAGATGTAGGTGGTTAATTGCTCTAAGTTCTCTGTAGAAACTCCTTCTTTTTTATAAATACGTTGCAAAACAAAATATGCCAATAACAACCCAGTAATCCAGAGTAATCCGTAATATCTTAAAGGAAAAGAATCTCCAATCAAAAAAATTTCAGGATCTACATCCCAGTGAATAATATTATCTTTCATAGTTAAAGTTAAGAGACTAATTCCGTTTGGGTAATCCGAAATCAAAACCACCGTGTATCAAACGTTTAATACTTGCGACTTGACCACAATGCCACATGGTATGTTTTATATTCCAAGAAATAGCTTCGAATTTGGTTGTAGCAACAGGGTGTTTTTGTTTTATAGGTTGTTCGACTTCACTTTCCAAATCGCTAAGCTGCAGCGAACTAATATTTGCCATCACCTTACTTTGCATAAATATAAGTTGCTCTTTTAATTGCTTCGGATTTGATTGACCAATCAAACCTTGGGGTTTAGATTCGTAGCCAAATCTTTCATTGTGCTTTTTGAGATCTATAGCATTCGTAATTTCTTCATCGAAACCAGTGACGACTAAAATAGCATGGTAATATTCGCTGATCACTAAATGACCAACTTGCCAACTTATATTAGAAGCCAAGTCTGACGAAGTATCTTCCCAATATTTATGGGGTACAGAATCAATTAACTTATTCGTCCAACTATGAGCGTCTCGGGTTTGTTTGATTAAAACGTCTAAAACATTCATTTTGAAGAGACTTTACTTAGAACCGAGCTCAAGATGTAGAAAGTAATTATTACAGGAACAGCTAAAAATTTCATCGGAACTAACAAAGTTAAACTGACAATGATAAAAATATATCGCAATGCATTGTCTTTAAACCTCCAATTTTTAAA
>CALHCJ010000067.1 GCA_937936275.1 uncultured Flavobacteriaceae bacterium | reverse complement strand
GTGTACAGCGTCATATCAATCGTGCCAGCAGCAATTTCTTTCACTCCTAAACCAATATTCAATACAGGTATAAACACGGTCGCCCAGGTAAATTCAATACCCGGCATTGCGGCAAGTACAAGTGGAAGAATTAAAAACATGATAATAGGAGAAGCCTTACTTTGAGCTTCTTTAAAGGTTGTAGCTCCGGCAACTAACATGATAATTAATCCAGATAAGAATATTGAAAATGGAATTAGCAATAGTAGTATTAATGTGATAGATTGAAAGCTTAACATTTCACTAAGCGCCATTTTTATTTCATCAGGAATCCCGTCTATAAAACGAAGGCCAACAACGAGTCCAACTAGATTTAACAAGGCAGGTACAAAACCCAGTAGAGAAGCTACAATCGCTTTACCAAAAAGTACTTTGAATTTAGAAATAGGTAAAGACAAGGTTGTCTCAATAGTTTTTCTTTCTTTTTCTCCTGTAACTAAGTCAATACCAGCGAGCAAACAGCCCCCCCACATGGTAAGAATAAAAATATAAGGAATCCACCCTCCAATACTTTTGCCAATAAGTTCTTTTTGCTCTCCAACTTCAACGTAATCTTCTCGAAACGGGGTTAATTTTTCAGATGACAATTGAAGTTGTGTCAGGCGTTTTTGTTCTAAGGTCTCTCCATAAATACTCATCATTTTTGAAACTCTGCCATTAACGTTATCCTTCGAGCCGTTGCGATAAATTTGTACGGCACTACTTTCCATACTATCCATCTGGCTAATGAAGTTTTTAGGAAAAACAATCGCTGTTTGAATCGTTTCGTCGTCAATCAGAGTTTTGAAATCAATCGATTCGTCATAGGTAGTCACTTTATTTAAAGTATCATTTTTTACTAATTTCATAAATGCTTCTGGAGCATTAACTAAACCTATTTTTACCGATTTTTCTTGATTGCTGGTTCGTACCATTTCCATCACTTTGATTACACCAAACATCAGAACTGGAAGTAATAAAATTGGTAGAATGATAGAATTGATCAGGGTTTTTTTGTCTCGAAGAAGCTCTGTGAGTTCTTTCTTTATGATTATAAATATTTCGTTCATCTTAAGCTTCTTTAACGCGGTTGATAAATTCTTGAGTTAGGTTGGGTGCGGTCATGTCTTTTTTGAAATTCTCGAAAGAATCATTGTAGATAATTGAACCTTTGTTGATAATGGCTAAGTCATCACATAATAAATCGACTTCACTCATAATATGTGAAGAGAAAATAACCGTCTTATTATCAGCCTTTGATTCTCGAATCAATTCAATAATACTTTCTGCTGTAATCACATCCAATCCCGAGGTAGGTTCGTCAAATATGAGCACTTCCGGATCATGAATAAGTGTTCGCGCAATCGAAACTTTTTGTTTCATACCTGTACTCATCTGGCCCATTCGTTTCTTTCGAAACTCATTGATGCCTAGTTTATCAAACAAATATTCTTTGCGTTCTTTTAATTCTTCGGAAGGTAATTTGTATAGTTTTCCGAAAAAATCAAGTGTTTCATCGGGATTAAGCCGTTCATAAAGACCGGTAGAGCCAGTTAAAAATCCAATACGTTTTTTGACCTCGTCATTTCCTTCGGAAATGTCCACGCCATCAACAACAGCAGAGCCTGAAGTAGGATTGATAATACCTGCAATCATTCTTAATGTTGTGGTTTTTCCAGCTCCATTAGCGCCTAACAAAGAAAATATTCGACCTGGTTTACATTCGAAAGAAACTTCATTTACCGCATTGACGGTAAAAGTTTCCTTTTTGAATCCTTTTCCTGTTTTAGTGGTAAAAGATTTGGTAAGCTTATTTAATTGTATCATGTTGTTGGTTTAATAGAATACCACTTGTTAGTTACAAAATTGACAGATTGTTACAGTTTTATTCGAATTTATTTTGAGAAATTAAGATTGATAAATAGCCTTTAGAGTTTTGGATCTACATGAAAGGATAGTTGTAATTTAGCGATAGTCGAGATTTAATCGAATTGAGTTTTTACAAATTAATGAGTTCAAAAGATAGTTATACCGCATTAATTAAAACCGAAGCCAAACGCCTTGGTTTTTTGTCATGCGGAATCTCGAAGGCCGAATTTCTGGAAGAGGACGCTCCTAGACTTGAAAGCTGGTTAAATAAGAATATGCATGGTGAAATGGGCTATATGGAGAATCATTTCGACAAGCGATTAGATCCGCGTTTATTGGTTGATGGTGCAAAATCTGTTATTTCTTTATTATTGAACTATTACCCTGAAAACATTCAGGAAGAGGATACATATAAGATTTCGAAGTACGCTTACGGCAATGATTATCATCATGTAATCAAATCAAAGCTTAGAAGCTTACAACATTTCATTTCAAATGAGATAGGAGAGGTGAGCGGTCGTGCTTTTGTAGACTCTGCACCAGTCCTCGATAAAGCATGGGCGGCTAAAAGTGGATTAGGATGGATTGGCAAACACTCTAATTTACTCACCCAACAAGTAGGATCATTTTACTTTATTGCAGAACTAATTGTTGATTTAGAATTGGAATATGATACACCAGTAACCGATCATTGTGGTACCTGCACCGCATGTATAGATGCTTGTCCTACCGAAGCAATTGTAGAGCCTTATGTCGTTGATGGAAGCAAATGTATTTCGTATTTCACTATTGAATTGAAAAATGAATTACCTGATGAGTTTCGCGGTAAGTTTGATGATTGGGCTTTTGGTTGTGATGTTTGTCAAGATGTTTGTCCGTGGAATAAATTTTCAAAACCGCATCGCGAACCTCTGTTCAATCCGCATCCTGACTTATTATCAATGACAAAAAAGGATTGGGAAGAAATTACGGAAGATGTCTTCAAAACCGTTTTTCAAAAATCAGCGGTCAAACGAACCAAGTTTTCAGGATTACAACGAAATATTAAATTCCTGAAATAATGCCTCCCTTTACGAAAACGTTTTAGTTGGTTTTTTAGCTTTTTTCTACGGGAGTTTGAACTCCCTGAGCATTTAAAATGTTATATTGTTAGACAGATTTATCACCAAACCTTCCTCATTATGAGCACGATAAAAAAAGTTAATTTAAGTTTCTGGCAGATATTCAATATGAATGTAGGCTTTTTGGGTATTCAATATAGCTTTGGATTACAGCAAACAGCTATTAATCCTCTATTTTTATATTTAGGTGCTACAGAAGAAATGCTGCCTATTTTGAACATCGCCGGTCCAGTTACGGGATTAATTGTGCAGCCTATTATTGGTGCGATGTCAGATAAGACTTGGTCATTAAAATGGGGAAGACGTAAACCATACTTTCTAATTGGTGCGATCATAGGCAGTTTATGTTTGTTCATTTTTCCAACTAGTCCAGAACTATGGTTTGCAGTTGGTCTATTATGGGTTCTAGATGTCGGAAATAATATGGCAATGGAGCCCTATCGAGCATTTGTTGGAGATAAGCTTCCAGAAAAACAACTTAGCCTTGGCTATCAGATGCAAAGTCTATTTGTGGGTGCAGGTATTCTCTTGGCGATGGGATCTATCGTTGTATTTCAGAAGATATTTGGGGCTGAAACGGTCAATGGTTCGGGAGTCGTACCAACTTGGATGTATTACTCCTTCTGTGTAGGTGGCGTTCTTTCAATAACTACAGTGTTATGGTCAGTTTTCAAAACCCCAGAAATACCACCGTCTGAGAAGGAATTAGCGGAAATTAATAAAGTTAAGAATAAACCCTTAATAGAAAGAGCTATTCAGCCTTTTAAAGAAATATCAGAGGCTATAAAAGATATGCCCTCATTTATGTGGAAGCTAGGAGCAGTCTATCTATTTCAATGGTATGCGCTTTTTGTGTACTGGCAATACATAACCCCGTTATTTATGAAAACCATGGATTATGGCATTTCAGAGGCAGCATCGCAGTCTGCTCAAATGAGTTTAACTTACAATATTGTAACGATGGTTGTGGCCTTGGCTTTGGTTCCCTTGACCTTGAAATATGGAGGAAAAAAGATTTATTCGATGAGTCTTGTAGGCACCGGACTAGCATTGTTTGCAATTCCCTATATAGAAGATCCAATTTTGGTTTTGGCTCCTATGGTACTTTTTGGTATCGGTTGGGCTGCTATGATGGGTATTCCATATACTATGGTTTCAAAGGTAGTTCCGCAAGATCGAAGAGGTGTTTATATGGGAATTTTAAATATGATGATTGTAATTCCAATGGGTATTGAAACACTTACATTCGGACCTATCTACAAATATTTATTAGGAGGAAGTGCTATCAATGCAATCTTATTTTCAGGGGCTTTCTTTATAATCTCTGCTTTTCTTGCGATGCGATTAAATATTGCTAAAACCGTAGATGAATGAAAAATTCAGGAATTAAAATCTCGCTCTTTCTGAATTACTTTGTTTTTGCAATTCTCTTAAATAGCGTTGGAATTGTTATAGCAAAAGCAATTAACGTTTATGGTGTTACAGAGTCTCAAGCTTCCGTTTTAGAGGCTTTCAAAGATTTACCAATAGCAGTAGTTTCATTCTTAGTGGCTTCTTTTCTTCCCAGATTTGGATATAAAAAAGCGATGCTTACGGGCTTGGCGATCGTTTTTGCAAGTTGTCTTTTAATAATTTTTGGTAATTCGTTTGGTTATACTAAAATACTGTTTATGTCCATTGGGGTAAGTTTTGCACTTATCAAACTATCTGTATATTCTCTAATTGGGATTATCACAGATTCTAAAAAAGAACATTCTTCGTTTATGAGTTCTATTGAAGGATTCTTTATGGTTGGGATTGCGGTAGCATATTTTTTGTTTCCTGCCTTCTATTCTGATACGGATGAGAATGCTTGGTTGAATGTATACTATGTGCTCATGGTTCTCATAGCACTTTCGTTCTTATTTCTACTTTTCTCTAAAGTAGAATATGAAGTAGAAACCATCGGTTCGAACCTCAAGGAAGATCTCTTACAATCCTTAAAACTTATAGTAGTTCCTTTAGTACTGGTATTTTTGGCTTCAGCTTTTTTCTTTGTTATGATCGAACAAGGTATTATGACATGGCTACCGAGATTCAATGAAAAGATTTTTAGCTTCAGTGATGTCTTAGCAACTCAGATGGCAGTAATTTTTGCATTATCATTGGCCGTTGGGCGCTTTATAGCAGGGTATCTCACAAAAAAAATGTCATGGGTGTTTTTGGTTATTTTTTGTGTATTGATATCTGGCGCCATACTGCTTGCTGTACTACCACAACTCGAAGTAGATGTTGAAGCCTTAACCAAAATCACTAGTTTGTCCGATGTTCCATTACTAGGCTTTATTCTCCCTCTGATCGGTCTTTTTATTGCACCAATCTATCCGCTTTTGAACTCGACAGTTTTAAGTTCATTACCTAAAAGTTTACATTCCCCCATGTCTGGTCTCATTATTATTTTTTCAGCATTGGGTGGCACCTTGGGTTCTCGTATAGTTGGAGAATTGTTTGAAAGTATAGGTGGTGCGAATGCTTTTTATGTTTTATTAATTCCTATGGCACTTCTAATTGTCTTCGTTTTATTGATAGACAAAATTTCCAAAAAACAAGTTGAAACGACTTAATGAAATTCAAAGTTCAGATTAACAAAACTCTTGAAGCACTATTACTTCAAGAAGATACCGATGGTGATAAGAAAATTACCAAAGAAGATAAGGGCCCTCAAAGCTTTACAATTGAAAATCTTGATGGGATTGATTACGAAGTAAAGGGAACATATTTTTTGTCCAATTTACTTCAAGAATTAGCACTGGCAAAGAACAAAGGATTATTGGAAGCAGAAATTTCGATCGAAAAAATTGAAGAAGCACCAACCAATCGTATTTCACGTATGATTAAAGAAGTATTTTGGAACGATTTAACCCGTACTATTGATGAAAAAGGTATCGCAAGAATCGTTGGCGATGACAAAACGGAGAGTAAAGTCAACCGCCTATATATTCCACACACCGATGAAGAAGCGCAAGGTTATTACAAAAAGCTTCAAAGAAAATATAATTTAGAACTCATGATTCTTCCTGAAGAGATCACTCCTGATTTTGTAAAATCGATCAATGAGCAACCTGGTATACTTAGTTTAAAAATTGAAAACGGAGAAGGTGTACCCTTCGTAGTACCTGGAGGACGATTTAATGAGATGTATGGTTGGGATAGCTATTTTGAGGGTATTGGCTTATTGTTGGATGGACGAATAGATTTAGCTAAAGCGATGGTAGATAACTTCTGTTATCAGATTGAGCACTACGGCAAAATTCTGAACGCAAACAGATCCTATTATTTAACGAGAACACAGCCGCCTTTTTTAAGTTCTTTCATTCGTGAAGTTTATGAGGCTGATAAATCAATAGGTAAAAATTGGCTAGAAAATGTACTAAAAACAGCGATTAAAGAATATGAAACCGTCTGGATGGTAGAAGGCAAACGCCTAACATCAAATGGTTTAAATCGATACCTAGCAGAAGGTATCGGAATTCCTCCAGAAACAGAATCAGGTCATTTTGATGAAGTACTTCATGTATATGCAGAAAAACATAAATTGTCTATCGAAGAATTCAGAAAGAAATATCAAAAAGGTGAAATTGTTGATCAGGAATTGGATTTATATTTTACTCATGATCGAAGTCTTCGTGAAAGTGGACATGACACTTCATGGCGTTTAGACGGAGTTTGCGCAGATTTAAATACGGTCGATTTGAACTCTTTATTATACAAGTACGAAACAGATTTTGCCCATCTTATTGAGAACTATTTTTGCGGTAAATTAAAAAAGGCTGACGAAATTTCTACCACTGAATATTGGCTTTCGCAAGCCGAACAACGTAAAAAGATTATGAATGAACTCTTATGGTCTGAAGTAGAAGGCTCTTTCTTCGATTTTAATCTCAATACATGCACAATAACTCATTTTGAATCGGCAACTAATTTTTATCCGCTTTGGGCAAATTTGTGTAGTGCCGAACAGGCACAAAAAATGAAGCTTCAGTTGATGCAAGAATTTAAACTAAAAGGAGGAATTGCAGGTACCTCTAAGAAAGCCATTGAGAAAATTTCTAAGGGAAAAGTGCAACGTCAGTGGGATTATCCAAACGGTTGGGCTCCGCATCAAATGCTTATATGGAAAGGGCTTTTGAATTATGGTTTTCAAAAAGAAGCAGAAGAATGTATTTACCGATGGCTCTGGATGATTACTCGAAACGCAGTAGATTATAACGGAACTATACCTGAAAAATATGACGTTGCCTCTTGTACGCATAAAGTTTATGCCGAGTATGGAAATGTGGGTACCGAATTCGACTATATTACTACTTCTGGTTTTGGTTGGATGAATGCTTCGTATCAATATGGCTTAGGTTTTTTGCCCAAAAAGATGATTTCAGATTTGAATGCTCTTAAAGATCCTGAAGATATTTTTTAGTGAAGTTCGGTGACTAGCATTCGCTATTTAATGTAAAATCTTTGAAGAATAGAAGTATATTTGTGTCTTAAATTCTTGAGAATATGAGCACAGAAAAGAACAGGCGTGAGGCATTAATTTATCATGCAAAACCACAACCAGGAAAAATAAAAATTGTTCCTACAAAGCCATATTCTACCCAACGCGATTTGGCGTTAGCGTACTCTCCAGGAGTTGCGGAGCCTTGTCTTGAGATTGCAAAGGACAAAGACAATGCCTATAAGTACACATCTAAAGGAAATTTAGTAGCAGTTATTTCAAATGGAACAGCTGTTTTAGGGCTTGGAAATATTGGTCCTGAAGCATCTAAACCAGTAATGGAAGGAAAAAGTCTGCTCTTTAAAATTTTTGCGGATATCGATGGAATGGATATTGAAGTAGATACAGAAGATGTTGAAAAATTTATTGAGACTGTTAAAATGATTGCACCAACCTTTGGTGGGATCAATTTAGAAGATATTAAAGCCCCTGAGGCTTTCGAGATCGAACGTCGTTTAAAGGAAGAACTTGATATACCCGTAATGCATGATGATCAGCACGGTACTGCCATAATTTCCGCTGCTGCGCTCTTAAACGCTTTAGAATTAACAAGTAAGAAAATTGAAGAGGTTCGAATTGTAGTTAGTGGTGCAGGGGCAGCGGCGGTTTCATGTACGCGTTTATATAAAGCCTTTGGTGCAAAAGATGAAAATATTGTAATGCTCGACAGTAAGGGTGTGATTCGTAAAGATCGTGAAACTCTTTCCAAAGAAAAATTAGAATTTGCATCTGATAGAAAGATAGATACGCTAGACCAAGCTATGGTAGATGCAGACGTCTTTATCGGTCTTTCCATTAAAGATATCGTATCGCCGGAAATGCTGTTGTCTATGGCCAAAGATCCTATTGTATTTGCCATGGCGAATCCTGATCCAGAGATTAAATATGATCTTGCCTGTAAAACTAGAAAAGATATCATAATGGCTACGGGTCGATCTGATCATCCTAATCAAGTGAATAATGTGCTTGGTTTTCCCTTTATTTTTAGAGGTGCCTTAGATGTTCGAGCAACGGGTATTAATGAGGCTATGAAAATGGCGGCCGTAAAGGCATTAGCAGAGCTAACACGGGCACCAGTGCCAGAACAGGTTAATATTGCTTACGGTGAGACAAGACTGACTTTTGGAAAAGACTATATAATTCCCAAGCCTTTTGATCCTCGATTAATATCTGAAATACCACCTGCTATCGCTAAAGCTGCTATGGATAGTGGTATTGCGAAACATCCTATTGAAGATTGGGAAAAATATAAGGAGGAATTACGTCAACGTTCAGGTGAAGATAATAAGGTAGTTCGTTTGCTTCACAATCGAGCAAAAATGAGTCGTAAAAGAATTGTTTTCGCAGAAGCAGATCATTTAGATGTGCTAAAAGCTGCTCAAATAGTTCATGAAGAAGGAATTGCAACTCCAATATTACTAGGTAATAAAGAAATCATTCTTGAGCTCATGAAAGAGCTAGAGTTTGAAGTTGGATTGGAAATTATTGATCCGCAATCAGCAGAAGCTAAAATAAGAAGAGAGGCATATGCAGAAAAGTACTGGATCAATCGTAGAAGAACGGGTAGTACTTTGTATTATGCGAAGACACAAATGAAAAAGCGAAATTCTTTTGGATCGATGATGGTTTTAGAAGGAGATGCCGATGGTATGATTTCTGGTTATTCAAGAGCGTACCCTATGGTGGTTAAACCTGTTTTTGAAATTATTGGTAGGGCTTCAGGTATTTCAAAAGCTTCTACGGTTCACATCATGATTACAAAGAGAGGACCTTTGTTTTTAGCAGACACATCGATAAATATTGACCCGTCCGCGGAAGAGCTAGCAGAGATAGCTCAGAATACTGCTAATGTGGCTTCCACTTTCGGCTTTGACCCTGTTATTGCTCTTTTATCGTATGCAAACTATGGCTCTTCATCCCATCCACATTCGCGAAAAGTTAAAGAAGCTGTTCGCATTTTACATGAAAAGAATCCTGAACTTGTAGTTGATGGGGAGATTCAAACTGATTTCGCATTAAATAAAGAGTTGCTTCAAAGTCAGTTTCCATTTTCAAAATTGGCCGGTAAAAAAGTAAACACTTTAATCTTTCCAAATTTAGAATCTGCAAACATTACGTATAAGCTATTGAAAGAGCTGAATAGGGCAGATTCCATAGGGCCGATTATGGTAGGTCTTCGCAGATCGGTACATATTTTGCAGCTTGGCGCAAGTGTTGATGAAATGGTTAACATGACTGCTGTGGCGGCAATTGATGCCCAAGAACGAGAGAAACGCTGGAAAGCAAAAGGCAAGAAGTAAAAAAAATCATTTTCTAAAATTAAGTTTCATTACAACATTTGGAGTTTGATTGTTAGGTTTGATATTGAATTTTAAATTATGATTCACCACCTTAAAGGAAAGTTAGTTGAAAAAAATCCAACCCATGTCATTATTGAATGTGGAGGGGTAGGATATTTCGTGAATATATCACTTCACACCTTTTCAAAAATTGCTGAGGTTGAGAACATAAATCTTTTCACACATCTTCAGGTCAAAGAAGATTCACATACATTATTTGGTTTTGCTGAAAAATCAGAACGCCAAATTTTTAGATTATTATTGTCCGTTTCTGGTATTGGCTCTAGTACCGCTCGCACAATGTTATCTTCAATGTCACCAGCTCAAATCCGAGATGCTATTGCAAGTGGAGATGTGCCTACTATACAGTCAATCAAAGGTATAGGAGCCAAGACTGCGCAGCGTGTAATTTTAGACTTAAAAGACAAGGTTTTAAAAGTCTATGATATTGACGAAGTTTCCGTGAGTTCAAACAATACAAATAAAGATGAAGCGTTATCTGCTTTAGAGGTTCTTGGGTACACCCGTAGACAATCAGAAAAAATTGTCGATAAGGTATTACAACAAGATGCTTCGCTAAGTGTCGAGAACATTATAAAACTTGCGCTTAAAAATTTGTAATAAGTTTGAAAAAAGGGGCAAAACAAGTACTTAAATCTTCATTTAAGCTATTCATCCTATTCTTATTATTTTTTGTAGCTACAGATTCTTTGTATGCACAAGAAACAGGGGAAGGCGAAACAAATGAACAACAGGTTGATTCTGTGAAAACAGGTTTCGCACTAGGTCGTCTAGTAATGGAAAACCCTGAGAGCATTGTTTCGAAATATTTATATGATCCCAATCTTGATCGCTATATCTACAACGAAAAGGTAGGTGATTTTGATATTGGTTACCCCATCATATTGACACCTGATCAATACTACGAATTGGTTCGTCAAGAAAGTATGAAAAGCTACTTCAAAGAAAAAGTAGATGCACTTTCGGGCCAAAAAGCGGGTAGTGAAGAAGGGCGAAAGAATCTTAATCCAAAATTTTACGTAAATAATAGTTTCTTTGAGTCCGTTTTCGGTGGTAATGCTGTCGAGGTTATTCCTCAAGGATCCGTTGCTATGGATTTAGGGGTAATCTGGCAAAAAAATGATAATCCCTCACTATCTCCTCGAAACCGTACGAACCTTGCTTTCGATTTCGATCAACGTATAAGTTTAAGTTTATTGGGTAAGATAGGAGAACGGCTTGCGGTAAATTTTAATTACGATACTGAAGCGACTTTTGATTTTCAAAACATCGTAAAGATGGATTACACACCCACCGAAGACGATATTATACAAAGTATAGAAGCGGGTAATGTGAGTATGCCCTTAAATAGTTCTTTAATTCAAGGAGCTCAAAGTTTATTTGGTATTAAAACGCAGTTGCAATTTGGTAAAACCAGGGTTACTGCCGTATTCTCTAAACAAGAGTCTCAAACAAATTCTGTTGTCGCCCAAGGTGGAGGTACTATTAGCGATTTTGCAATTACTGCCCTTGATTACGATGAAGATCGTCACTTCTTTTTATCACAATACTTCAGAGATGAGTATGATGAGGCGCTACAAAACTATCCATACATTAGAAGCCAAGTTCAAATTACACGTTTGGAAGTATGGGTAACGAATAGAAGTCAACAAACCTTGAATGTTCGTAATGTAGTTGCCATTCAAGATTTAGGAGAGTCCAATCCTGAGAATACCAGATATGGACAAACGGCGACTCCAAACGTTGGATTTTTCCCAGCGCCAATGAATGATTTTCCAAGAAATAATGCGAATGATTTTGATCCCAATACTATTGGTTCTGGCGCCTTGACCGAATCCATTCGAGATATAGCTACTGTCGAGCAAGGTTTCAATATTCCAGGATATCAAATGAATCAAGGTTTTGATTATGCGATTTTAGAAAATGCTAGAAAACTAGACCCGGGTAGAGACTATGATTTCAATACACAATTGGGTTATATTTCTTTAAATCAACGTTTGAGTAACGATGAAGTTTTAGGTGTCGCATTTCAGTATACGGTAAATGGTGAAGTATTTCAAGTAGGTGAATTTGCAAATGGGGGAGTAGACGCAACGAGTGTTTCTGGCCAAGGAACAGTAAATCCAATTATCGAAAACAATACCCTAATACTTAAACTTTTAAAGAGTAATGTAACGAATGTTGAAGATCCTATTTGGGATCTGATGATGAAGAATATTTATGCAACAGGAGCTTTTCGTTTGAGTGAAGAAGATTTTAAATTGAACATCTTATACTCTGATCCCACCCCTCGAAACTATATTACTCCGGTTGAGGAAGGACCGGGCTCAGAGTGGCCTGATGGATTACAAGAACGTATTCTTTTAGATGTTTTTAATTTAGATAGACTAAATGTTTATAATGATGTACAGCCGGGTGGAGACGGATTCTTTGATTTTGTACCTGGATTAACAGTGAGTACACAAAACGGACTCATCATTTTCACAAAGGTTGAGCCTTTTGGAGAATTTTTGTTTGATCAGTTGGGAAGTTTAGGAGATTATAATACTGCCGGATCTTACAATGCAAACCAAGAAAAGTACGTCTTTCGCGAAATGTATGCATCAACAAAAGCAGCTTCTTTACAAAACCCTGAACAGAATAAATTTCTTTTAAAAGGACGGTATAAATCAGAAGGAAGTAACGGAATTCCCATTGGTGCGTTTAATGTGCCAAGAGGATCTGTTCGTGTCACTATTGGTGGTCGTCAATTACAGGAGGGTATTGATTATACCGTTAATTATGCTGCGGGAACGGTACAGATTTTAGACCCCAGTTTAGAAGCATCGAATACACCTATTAATATTTCAGTTGAAAATAATGCGGTTTTCGGACAACAACAAAGACGTTTTACAGGTGTGAATATCGAGCATCAAATAAATAAGAATTTTGTTATTGGAGGAACACTTTTGAACTTAAATGAACGACCCTTAACGCAGAAATCAAATTTTGGAGTAGAGCCTGTAAATAATACGATTTATGGTTTGAATGGTAATTTCTCTACAGAAGTACCTTTTTTAACACGCTTGGCGAATAAATTGCCGAATATCGATACTGATGTCCCTTCCAACATTTCAGTACGAGGAGAAGTCGCATGGTTAAAACCGAATTCTCCTAAAAATGCGGATTTTCAAGGAGAAACTACAACCTATTTGGATGATTTTGAAGGAGCCCAAGCCTTAATAGATATTCGTTCGTCGCTCGGTTGGACTTTAGCCAGTGTACCGCTTGAATTTGCAGAAGGCAAAGATAATTTTGAAACGGGTTACGAAAGGGCGAAAATGTCATGGTATACCATCGATCCAATTTTTTACACCAATCAAAGACCTGCAGGAGTTACTGATAGCGATATGTCTACCAATGAGACACGACGAATATTTATTAATAGATTATTTCAACAAGATGTTGCTCAAGGCCAAACGCAGGTTCAGAATACCTTAAACATCAACTATTTTCCGAATGAGAAAGGACCATATAATAATAATCCTGACTTTGAATCAGAACAGCCTCAAGACAAGTGGGCGGGTATTATGCGACCTTTAAGCAGTACCAATTTCGAACAGTCAAATGTAGAGTTTGTTCAATTTTGGGTATTAGACCCTTATGTAGATGGGGTTACAACATCACCAGGAGAACTGGTATTGAATTTTGGAAACATTTCTGAAGATGTTTTAAAGGATGGTAGAAAACAATATGAAAATGGTTTGCCAGGAGAAGACAGTACAGAATTAGTTCGTGATACCGAATGGGGTAAAGTACCTCAAACACAAGCTTTGGTTTACGCTTTTGATGCGAATGAAAACAATAGAGCATTACAAGATATTGGTTTTGATGGATTAAACGATGTTGATGAAGCTGCTATTTATACGAACAATGCGGGGGAAGATCCAGCACTTGATAATTACCAATATTATTTAAACCGAGAAGGTGATATTTTAGAACGATATAAAGATTTCAATAATCCAGATGGTAATTCTCCTGTAGAGGTTACAAACACGAACAGAGGCTCAAATACTTTGCCTGATGTTGAAGATATTGACCGTGATTTGACCATGAATACGGTGAACAGTTATTACGAGTATCGAATTCCTATTCGGCCCAATGCAACCACAGACGATAGATATGTAACCGATGTTTTAGAGACGGCACCAGTTCCAACTAGTGAAGTGCCTGATGGCAGCTTGTTAAACCGACGTTGGATACAGTATAAAATTCCATTGAGTGATTTTACCGAGGCTGTTGGAGGTATTACTGATTTTCGTTCGATCAGTTTTATGAGAATGTATTTGACAGGCTTTGATAGCCCAGCGGTATTGCGGTTCGCGACTATGGATTTGGTTCGTGGCGATTGGAGAACGTACACGCAGAATTTACAAGACGAATTAGTAGATACAGATCCTACAGATGATGGTACTACCATAGATGTAAATGCTGTAAACATTGAGGAGAATGAAAACCGAATTCCCATTAATTATGTTTTACCGCCAGATGTAATCAGGGAACGTTTGAATAATAATAACACTATAATTCGACAAAATGAACAGTCGTTGTCATTTGTTGTAGAAAATTTAGAGTCTGAAGATTCGAGAGGTGTTTTTAAGAGTTTAAACATTGACATTCGTCAGTATAAGAAACTGAAGATGTTCTTGCATGCAGAAGAGATTAATGAGAATGATTATTTGGATGACGAAACTCCCCTTGTAGGTTTTCTTAGGATTGGTACTGATTTTTCAGAAAACTTTTATCAAATAGAAATTCCTTTAGAATTTACTGATTTCGGTGCTACTTCCGCAGAGGAAATTTGGCCGGCAGTGAATGAAATGGAAGTATTACTTTCTGACCTTAATAAGCTCAAATCAGCTCGATTAGGAACAGAGGGTGATGATTTGAGAGATATTCGGTATTTCGAGGTAGAAAATGGTGAAGTAATTCCGGTGGCAGAGTTTGCCCCTAGAACTTTAGGGCGTAATCGTTTTGGAATAAAGGGTAACCCATCACTAGGAAGCATTCGTAGTATGATGGTGGGTATCAAAAACACAGACAATCTGCCCGCACGAGGTGAGGTTTGGTTTAATGAATTACGATTAGCAGGTTTAGATAATAATGGTGGTTGGGCAGCAATTGCGGCTATTGATATGAACATGGCTGATTTTGCAAACTTGACTGCGACCGGTGCTACAAGTACTTCAGGTTTTGGAGGTATTGATCAAATGCCTAATGAAAGAGCACGAGAAGATATTGTATCATATGATGTGGTTACAAATGTGAATGTTGGGCAGTTACTTCCTAAAAAATGGGGGTTACAAATTCCGTTTAACTATGGAATATCCGAAGAAATCATTACTCCAGAATTTGATCCTGTTTATGATGATTTAAAATTACAAGATCGAATTGATGCTGCCGACACTCAAGAAGCTAAAGATGATATTCTTGAACAAGCCGAAGACTATACAAAACGAACGAGTATCAACGTCATCG
>CALHCJ010000066.1 GCA_937936275.1 uncultured Flavobacteriaceae bacterium | reverse complement strand
TAACTGTAAATTTTGATTTGATTTTTAGTAGATAATAAATGGCGAACGCGATATGTCATAAAGAAAATTCAATAATTTTTAGAAATATTAGCGCAACATAAACTATAATTTTTAGTAAGTTTGCACCCACATTTGAAAAACGGTGGCATAGCTCAGCTGGATAGAGCACCTGCCTTCTAAGCAGGCGGTCCTAGGTTCGAATCCTAGTGCCATCACTTCACTAAAAAAAACCATACTTTAAGAGGTATGGTTTTTTATATTAGTTACCTACCATGCTTATCATTCGCTGTTATTAGCAACGAAGATTCATTAGGTATTTTTTTTAAAGTCTGCTCCGTTTAGTGAACTCTAAAGCCGTTCTAACAAGCAAACCCAATCTTGGTTTTGAGGGTAGTCAAAATCGTTTGGAGGTGAGCCTAAACTACGAATATCGCCACCTATTACTTTTGTGGTTGTACTAACTTTTAACGCACCTCCCTCAAGCGGATTGAACCATTTAAGACTAAAGGTTCCTTCTGCTTCAGTAAGATCTAAGGTGTACGTATCTGAATTAGGTAAATAAACAGCATAAATTTCGTTCACCTTTCTTAAACAGTAGGCTTCTTTAGAGTTTACCAAACTATGTTTTGGTTGCATTTTCCAATAAGGTAGGTGGGAGTTAAAAAATTCTTTTGCGTGGTTTGTGATTTCCCAAAGACGATCTCTTTGTCTCCAATCTTCAGAAGTTAAATCATTTTGAGGGTGTTTGGCTCCAAAATACCATTCTACTCCCGCTCCGCCAGAAAGTAAACTACCCCAAAGAACATATTGACGCAAGGTATCATGATTAGGGTCTTGCGCGTCGGATAAAGCACCAGTATGCCATTTTCCTATTTCATCCATAGTGATTAACCAATCGTGTTTTTTCTCCTGAGATTTCATTCTCCATTCATTCACTACTGTTGCGGTTTGTTTGCGTTCACTTTGCTGCAAAGACAAGCCATCTACAAATTCAAACCCAATAATCTCATTAAGAATATCTGATCTCAACGGATCTACCGAATGTGTGTGCAGAAGAACCGGGTGTTTATATGGGTCATTTTTCTTTAAAAATTCAGACATTGATTTACGCTGTCTATCATTTTGACCAATGGGCGACCATTCTGCGGGTCCGTTTTCTTCGCCTAAATTCCATACTAAAGCTAGATGATGACCGAAACGAGCTATTAATTCTTGCAAGTATAACTGACGCAAAGGTCCGGTTTCGCCATTGTCGAGCAAAGTTTCGTTTTCGGTTTCTTGAAGAACCATATGCAATAAAATTCCCTTCGATTGCATGTGCTTGAAGACAATTTCCCATTGATCTAATTTGCTCACATCAAAACGGGTAAAATCATCAGGAGATGTATACGGCCAAACATCTTTCCCATCTCCAAGTATATTCATGGTTAAAAAATAAGCGGAGTTCATTCCTTTTGATGCCAAATAGTTAATTGCCCCTATAAGAGATTTTCCTTTTTCCTTTTTCCATGTGGGGTCACCCGTATGCCAATCTTGCATGTGGGGTAAAAAACTGTGTATGGAATCAGGTGCAGCTGCTTCTCCTTCACGAGCTTCAGATAACATTCGAAATGTATTATCAAAATCGGTATAAGCCAACAAGTTTTCTGGGCTGTTCGTTCCGGTTTTTAGCCAATATTCATTACTATTTCTAAACTTGAAAAACCCTTTTGAAGCCTCTAAACGACCCTTTGCCCTAAAATCATTGCCAGTTTTGTCAGATACTACTACCATAAAACTGTCTTCATCGTTCTTTATAGATATCTCTTCTCCTATAGCTAAATTCTTTTGAAGAGCAATGCTGTCGCCTTTTTGAAGTGTCGCCTTGTAGGTCCATTTTCCGATTTTATTCGGGGTAAAGCGAACTTGCCAAATATTACCATCTGCGGCGCTACTTTCCGCGCTGTTGCCGTCGGCAGCGTAAAATCCACGTATGATTTGTTTTGAATCTTGATGATGAAATTCTACATTCAATCTATAGTTCAAAAAAGGATTTTCCTTGGCATTTTCTCCGGTACTTGGCCCAGTAAATGAAAGTGTAATGGTATGCCATTGCATATAGGTTTTCAATTCTGGTTCAGGCTCTGAACAAGAATTTATCAAAACACTTAAAATGAATAGCGTTGTTATTAAGAGAAATATATTTTTTTTATTGAACATGGTTTGAATAAAATAAAGATGAGATTAAGTTTTCAATTAAGTTTGTGTATAATTTTCCGTCGTTAAAGGTTCAGCTTTTCCGCTTCTTTGCCTCAGCCAAAAGCAATAATCCTATTTGCTTTCACACAGAAGTACATCTGCACCTATGCTCTGGTATTTCGTCTCTGTTCTTACATAATTCACGTGGGGTTTCGTAAATATAAACACGTGAAACAGGTGTTTCTTTAGACCACCTTCCCGTCATAGCACCGACAATATAAATTTTGTTATTGTAAACCACAGGTCAAAAATGATGTCATTCTATCAGAGGTTTTGTACCTTCAGGACATACTTGACCCTCTGTGTCAATAATGCTTACTGGCCGAATACCTCTTCCATCCAATAATTAAAATTTCGTTTTACCCTTCTAAATACTGCTTGATGTCCTGGTAAGGGAGCGCTGCCATCTAAGAACAGAACCAATTTTCAAGATTTAGTATTTCAACCTTACTTTTACAACGAGAAAAGATACAAAAGAAAGTGAAGATGAAACCGTACTTTATTATAGTCACATTTTTCCTAATTAATAACTAATTTATTCTTTCACTTCAGTTTAGAATGTATACTATTCCTGTATACAATATAATTAATTTGTGTTTGCTGATAATTATAGTGCTATCTTTTTTCTTCTCGTATATAGAGACCCTATTAACTTTATTTTTTGCTTTTAAGAATCAAAACTTCTACCCTCTCCATACTAAATAATAGATATTTTTCTTACAAGAACTACGCTTAAGAGATATAATAAAATACTATATAAAGGCGTTATTCACTTTCAACCTAACTTATTATACCGACTGATCTTTCGTACAGATTGAGCGAAACAAACTACAAACAACCAAAATTAATTTTCGATTTTTTCATACCCTAACCAATGAGAAAAACTATCATAGTACCCTTTCTGTTTTTATGTTTCCACGTTTTTTGTCAAGAGAAAATTCCATTTGTAGATATCAATGAAGTAGCCTTAAAAGTTGCCAAAGCAACTCAAAATGGTAACTATGAAGAGGCAATAGAATTACTTGATGTTGTTAGTGAAAATGACTCCACTTATACTTCGATTTTAGTTTCTAAAGCATATTATCAATTAGCTTTACAGCAATTTGATAAGGCGATTATTACCATTGATAAGGGGCTACAGACAGATTGTGGTGATTTGAAAGCTTCGTTCTATCAAAACAAAGGAGCTGCTCTAATAGGCCAAGAAAAGTTTGAGGAAGCAATTGAGGTTTTGGATGAGGCATTAAAGCTCTTTCCAAAAAATCATTTGCTAAATTTTAATAAAGCTTTATCTCTTGAACGATTAGGAAGAATTGAAGAGGCTGTGAAGGAATATGAAACGACAATAACCTTAGACCCCTTCTACAAAAAATCATATCAACAATTAGGTAATATCTGCTATCGTCAAGAGCGTATCAGTCAGGCGTTAATGTGCTTTAATATGTATCTGTTATTAGAACCAGATGCCGATGGAGCTTTTAAAACTTTGAGTGCTATAAATAATATTGTCAAGGGTAAGAATGAAAACAAGAGGGATGCCACCGTTCAAATTTCTGAGGATGATGAATCTTTTGAAGAAATTGATTTGATATTGACAAATAGAATTGCCTTAAACAAAAGCTATAAAATTGATAACCCCATTAATATAGCGATAGTAAGACAGAACCATATTATGTTTGAACAGCTAAAAAGCTTTAAAGGTAATGGTGGTTTTTGGGATACCAAGTTTGTTCCATTTTATAAATGGATTCAAGCTGAAGGGCATTTTGATGATTTTGTATTTACTACAATGTATTCTATTGAAAACGAAAAATTTAAAAAGGTTATAGAAAAAAATGAAAAGAAGATAATAGCTTTCATCAATTTGTATCAGCCTAAATGGACAGAAATAGTTCAAAAAAATACTATTGATTGGAACGGTAAAAAAGAAGAGGTTACCTTTTACTACGACGGCTATTTACAAGCGATCGGTAAAATGGAGAATGGTGTTACGAAGGGATATTGGGAATTTTACAACGAAAAAGGTAGAATAACAGGCATAGGCAATTTTGACGCTAAAGGCAATCGCGATGGTAAATGGACTTGGTTTAACCAATTTGGTAAAAAGAAAGAAGAAGCATTTTACAAAATGGGTAAGCTTGATGGAGATTATCAAGGTTTTTATGACAATGGCGAAGTTGCTGTAGCGAATAGCTACAAAAATGATGTGTTGGACGGTGAATATAAGAAGTACAGTAACAAAGGAGCCCTATTAGAAAAAAAGTATTTTAAGAGCGGAAAACTACAAGGATTGTACAAATCATATTTCGAAGTGGGAGAAGATGCTCTGGAGTATCACATTCCTTACAAAAATGACCAAGTAGACCAGAAAGCTATCGAGTACTATTCAAATGGTGAAGTATTTTCTGAAATGCTATTTCAGAATGGAGAACGAAATGGAATTACTCGGAAATTTCATGCTAATAAAGAGAAATTTGCTGAGATTAGTTACAGCAACGGTGAACTCAACGGGCCCTATAAAAAGTACTATAAGAACGGCAATCTATCTGAAGAGGGTCAAAGTGTAGGCAACTATTTCGATGGTCCATGGAAAACGTATTATAGTAATGGCAAACTTCAAAGTGATTTTACTTATGATAAAGGATATCAAAACGGGCCTTATGTTTATTATGACACAGACGGTAAACTTTACTATGAGTATATCTATAAGAAAGGTGAAATTATAGCATATAAGTTTTATGATAAAACGGGCAATGTTTTAAAAGAGGCCAAGAAAAAAGGGGGAGAGTTCATGTACGAGAGTTATGCACCCAACGGGAATAAAACTTCGGAAGGGTTATATGACATTTCGGGAGGTAAAATGGGCGAATGGAAATTCTACACGGTTAACGGTACTTTAAATGACAAAGGACAGTATAACAACAACTTAACACAAGGAGAGTATGTTCGATATTTTAAAAACGGAAAGCCTCTTTCGGTGTCTAACTATAAAAATGATTCGCTGGTTGGTTATTATGTTGATTATCATAAAAATGGCAACCTAGCTTCTCAAGGGTGGTATAAAAATGGAGAAAGACATGGTGAATGGCGTACCTATTACCAAGATAAAACACTAAGCATCATTAATTTCTATCACAGGGGTAAATTTCATGGAAAACAAGAGTATTACAGTGGTGATGGTAAATTATACCGAGTTGCAAAGTATAAATATGACGAACTTTTAAGTGATGATTACTATGATCAAGAGGGGGTAATTTTTGAAACAATTACTTATCATGATAAAAAAGGAAGTCATACCGCTTTAACCCACTATTTAAATAAGAACGTTGAAACTAGTGTAGATTATTTAAATGGGGTAAAGCATGGCAATTATGTTTACTATGATTTTTATGGTAATAAGCGTACCACTGCTACGTATGTGAGTGGTAAAATTAACGGGATGTTAACCAGATACCATAAAGATGGCAGTGTAGAAAGTACTATGAATTATCTCAATGGAGACCGACATGGTGATTATACGGCTTATTATGAAAATGGAACTATAGAAAGTAAGGGCTTTTATAATTTAGGTACTATAGAAAACGTTTGGACGAACTATTACGAAAATGGTACTGTAGATACGATTTCAGAATACGAAAACGATGAATACCACGGAAGAAAAGAATTCTACAGCCCAACAGGAAAATTACAATTAGTTCGTTTTTACGATCATGGTCGTTTAATCGGCTATAGTTATTTAGACAAAAATGCAAAGGAGTTGCCAATGATACCTATCGAGAATGAAACAGCCAACATAAAGGCTTACTATGATAATGGAAATGTCTCAAGAGCATTAGAGTATAAGAATGGTGACGTTATTAACGAATATAAAACCTACTATTACAATGGTCAGCTTGAGAACGAAATGACTTACGAACAAGACCTTTTAAATGGTTTAGATATTGAATACTATCCCGATGGAACTAAAAAAAGCGAAGAACCCTATTTGTTAGGAGATTTACATGGCACTCTAAAAAAGTTTCATCCTAACGGAAAATTAAAGGAAGAAACGAATTATGCAAACGATGATAGAGTAGGTACCTCAAGAACCTATGATTCCACCGGAAAATTAATACGTACAGAGATCTATTTTAATGATGATATTATTTCTTCAAAGGCCAACTAGTATGCGATTTATACCAATTTTCTTCTTGCTTTTTGGTCTTATGAGCAAGGCCCAGTATGCCCCTGAATACCATGTTTATAAAGACAAATACCCCAATGCACATTCCATTCGTTTAAATCAAGAAACAAATATTCAAATCAAGTTAGAAAATGGAAAAATTGACGTGCTTCAAGAAGATATTGAAGAAGACTTATATTTAGATGAGAACGCAAAGTACGGTTCTAAAAAGTCTTTAAATTTTTCTTCCTTCTTTGAATTAGAAGAAATTGAGGCTTCTTCATTCATTTATGAAAACAAAAAATATAGAGAGACAAAGGTTGAAACCTTTAAAGAAAAAGATGAACTTGATCAATCTTTTTATGATGATACAAAATCGTTAAACTTTATTTATCCTAATTTAAGAAAAGGCTCTAAATCAAAATTAAAATATTCTCAGAAGATCAAGAATCCACGTTTTTTAAGTCCGTTTTATTTTGGCGATTTTCAACCAGTAAAGAATAATAAAATTACCATCGTTGCTGATAAAGACATCAGTTTAAAATTTCAAGAGTTCAATACTGAAGATTTAAATATCTCCTTTACGAAACAAGAAAAGAAGGGTAAGATCACTTACACTTGGCAAGTTGTAGACACTGATGAATATGAATACGAAAAGAATTCACCAACCTTAAAAAAGATAATTCCGCATATTGTTCCCATCATCAATTCTTATGTCATAGATGGCGAAACGGTGAACTTATTGAGCGATACAGGTGATTTATATAATTGGTATTATTCTTTAGTTAAAGATGTTAACCAAGAAGAAAGTGATAAGCAATTGGTAACGCTTGTAGAGCTTTTAACGAAAGATAAGAAAACAGATCTTGAAAAGGTGAGAGCAATTTATTACTGGACACAGAAAAACATAAAATATATTGCTTTTGAATACGCTCTTGGTGGTTTTATTCCGAGGGAAGCAAACAGTGTTTTCAAGAAAAAGTATGGTGACTGTAAAGATAATTCAAGCATCCTGTATAAAATGTTAGAATTGGCTGGATTGAAAGGAAATCTTACTTGGATTGGTACACGTAGTATTCCTTATAATTATGATGAGGTGCCAACGCCAATCGTCGATAACCATATGATTTTATCTTATATGGAAGGTGATCAAACCTATTTTTTAGATGCTACAGGAAGATTTACACCTTTAGAATACCCTTCCTCCTTCATTCAAGGAAAAGAAGCTTTGATCTCTATCGATGATACTAATTATGTAATAAAAAAAGTACCTGTGGTACCCGCAGCAGAAAATGCTTTTGTAGAGGTTACCAATATCGCTATTGAAGGCGAAAAAATAGTTGGAAAATCGAAGGTCGAAATCTCTGGTTATCAAAAAACAGATTATCTCTATGCCTTAGAAAATGAATTGACAGATACTAAAATTAAAGAGCTGTATAATGTCAATTTAAGAAAGGGTAACAATAAGTTTTTGATCAAAGAACTAGAAGAAACCAACAAATACGATTACGATAGGAATTTAATCATATCGTATTCATTCAATGTCGATAATATTGCAAAGCATTTGGCAAATGAAATTTATGTGAACCTAAATTTAAATCGAAATATATCCCATTACAAAACCAAGGAAGATCGAAAGAATGAAGTGGAATATGATTACAAAGCCTATTACAGTTATACAACCACCGTAGCTATACCTGAAGGTTACGAGGTAGATTATATTCCAGAAAATATTGAAGTAGCCAACGAATATATTTCAGCTAAAATAAAATACAGTCAGACGGCACATCAAATTACCTATACACACGATTTCACTTTAAACTTTTTAAATCTAAACTTGAACGAGCAAAAAGAGGTAAATGATCTTATTAAAAAGATTGAAAAAGCCTTTAAAGAAATCATTGTATTCAAGAAAGTTCAGTAAACCACACCCATGAAGAAATTAATCCATCTTAGCCTTTTATTTTTATTTGTTCAATTTTCGGTAGCACAAGAACGTCCCTTCTTTGAAGATTATTCATGGGATGCTAACCCCCAGTACATCGTTAATGAATCAGATGCCGCAGAAAGCATGATGGCACTGAAAGACAAAACGATCACAGAGTTTTATTTTGATGAGAATAGCAATCTGACTGAGTATTATTTAGAACACAAAGTACTTTGGTTAAATTCTGATGAAAAAATTGAGGCATATAACAAGATATATCTTCCTTTTTCTGCGGCTTCAGAACTCAAAGTGAACAGAGCTAGAGTAATCAATAAAGATGGATCGATATTAGAATTGGATAAATCAAAAATTCTTACCGCAGAGGACGAAGAAACAAAAAGAACGTATAAGTTCTTTGCCTTTGAGGGCATTGAAAAAGGAAGTTTTATTGAATACTATTATGTGGTGAGGAGATATCCTGACTATAAGGGCAAAAGACTGACCCTTCAAGATGATTTTAAAAAGAAAGATGTTGCTTTTGAGCTTTATGCGCCTAGCAATCTAGTGTTCAAATTCAAAAGTTATAACAACTTGCCAGAGGTAGCATATGACACGGTCAGTAAAAAGAAACTACATTGGAAATTACATTTAGACGAACTAGAGAGCTTAGAAGATGAAGCCCTTTCTGCGTATAATGCTAGTCGTAAACAATTGGTGTATAAGCTTGATAGAAACCTAGTCAATAATAATAGAGACATTTCTTCATACGGCAACGTAGCTCAAAATTTATATGAATATTATTATCAAGAGTACCCAAAGAAGACACAAAAGGCGTTAGCCAAGTTTTTAAAAGAAACAACAGCGGCAGAACAAGGCGATGAGTCCTCGAAGGTGCGAAAATTAGAGTTTTTCATTAAAAACAATATCTTCTTGTCTAAGGGCAATAGTAATGAATTAAAAGATATTGATAATGTTCTTTCAGAGCGTGTAGCCAACGAAACCGGACTTATCAAGCTTTACATTGCGTTGTTAAGAAATATGAATATTGAGCATCAAATGGTTTTTACTACAGACCGCAGGGAGGTTCGTTTTGATGAAGATTTTGAGGCAAACAACTTTTTAAATGAATTTCTTCTTTATTTTCCAGAGAGTAAGTCATATTTATCTCCTGGAGAAACGGGTTCACGTTTTGGCTTTCCGCCTCCTCAATTTACAGACAATCATGGGTTGTTCATAAAGGAAGTGGCCGTAGGAGATTTTAAATCTGCACTTGCTAAAATTAAATATATAGATCCTGTTGGAGCAGATCAAACTTTCGATACCATGATCATAGATGTTGCTTTTGACGCGGATAATCTTACCAATAGTATGATCACATTTGACCGTTCTTTTAGCGGATATAATGCAATGTATATGCAACCTTTTATGAATCTGATCAACGATAAAGATAAAGAGGAAATGATTGAAAGCATGGCAAAAAGTATTCAAAAAGAGATTGAAATCACTGCTAAGAAGATCGTTGATGATAACCCTGAATTGTTTGGCGTGAAACCGTTACAGTTTGTAATTGATTTTACTTCTGAAGCCTTTGTTGAAAAAGCAGGGCGCAAGTATCTCTTTAAAGTAGGAGAGTTGATTGGTCAACAAATGCAACTCTACCAAGAGAAAGAACGTATGCTACCCGTTGAAAGTGATTTCAATAGAAGTTATTTTAGAACCATAAATATTCAAATTCCTGATGGTTATCGTATAGCCAATCTTGATGATATTAATATTGACAATGTATATGCTAAAGATGGTGAAGAATTACTTTCCTTCAAGTCTTCGTATGTCATTGAAGATAACGTTCTTAAAATTACAGCAGATGAGCACTATCGAATAAACCGCATCGAAACTGCGCTCTATGAAGAATATAGAAAGGTCATTAATAGTGCGGCTGATTTTAACAAAATAACCTTAGTTTTAGAACAAAGTTTGAGCAAGTAATAATTTCAGCTATAAGTCCATTTCAGGTATTTCTCCTGAGATGATCAGATGGCCTTCAGTTGCTGCTTCAATTTCAGAAACACTAACACCTGGTGCACGTTCTAAAAGTTGAAACCCATCAGGAGTGACCTCTAATACCGCTAGGTTGGTAACAATCTTTTTTACACACCCAACGCCAGTCAGTGGCAAAGAACAGCGTTTTAGTAGTTTTGAAGCTCCCGCCCTATTTGTATGCATCATAGCTACAATGATATTTTCTGCGCTAGCTACTAAATCCATGGCGCCACCCATACCTTTAACCATTTTACCTGGTATTTTCCAATTGGCGATATCGCCATTTTCAGCAACTTCCATAGCACCTAAAATGGTGAGTTGCACGTGTTGGCCGCGAATCATTGAAAAACTCAAGGCGGAATCAAAAAAAGATGCCCCAGGTAGTGTGGTGATGGTCTGCTTACCTGCATTGATAATGTCAGCATCTTCCTCACCTTCAAGGGGAAAAGGACCCATACCAAGCACTCCATTTTCACTTTGAAATTCTACACTAATGTCATCGCGTACATAGTTCGCTACTAAGGTGGGAATACCAATACCCAAGTTGACATAATAACCGTCTTTGACTTCTTTAGCTATTCTTTGTGCGATTCCGTTTTTATCTAACATGCTCTTTATCTTGTTTACTAATTTTTCAATGTACTAGTGTATCAATGATTTAATGTAGCAATGTTCTCAACGTTTCAATTTTTTTATTTGTTGGACTTGCTGGTACTTATAATTTTATACATAATTAAACCTAATTCTTGTACTTGCTTGTTAAGCATTAAACTTGACGGATACGATTTTGACTTTTCACATAGGGTAAGCCAATATTTGGTTTCTTCTAATTCCTTTACTGCAATCTTCATTTTATGAATAAAATCCGCTCTACTTTCCGCATTTTGAGCTTCATGAATATTTGCGCCAATGCTTGTCCCAGACTTTAGTAATTGCTTTGCAACTACAAATTTGCGTTGACTTTCTAATAATTCGGTAAACTCAATGATCAATAATGAAAATTGAATCGATTTCTCCACAACCACATTCGAACGCCCAGGCATAAAACTTTTAAATTAAAATATCACCATTACTAGATTAAATCATTTATACATTGCTACATTATCGAACGGCTAATCGTAAGATTAGACCATTGATACATTAAATCATTTGCAAATTGCTACATTAGTACATTGAGTAATTCATTCATTAAACCATTGATACATTAAGAAATTCTTACCTTAAACAATTATTCAATCACGTTTACGCACCGTTCGTTGTTCAATACGTTTTTCATATTTCGCGCCTTGAAAAATTCGCTGCACGAAAATTCCAGGAATATGAATCTGATTAGGATCTAATTCACCAGCAGGAACTAATTCTTCTACCTCCGCAACGGTAATTTTTGCTGCACCACACATACAAGGGTTAAAATTGCGCGCCGTTCCTTTAAAAATAAGATTACCAGCTTCATCACCTTTCCAAGCTTTTACAAAAGCGAAATCAGCTTTAAAAGCATATTCCAGCACATACATTTTACCATTGAATTCTCGTGTCTCTTTTCCTTCAGCGACTTCTGTTCCATAACCTGCGGGGGTATAAATCGCGGGAAAACCGGCTTGGGCAGCGCGGCATCGTTCAGCCAAAGTACCTTGAGGAATGAGCTCTACATCCAATTCTCCACTTAACATTTGACGTTCAAACTCGTCATTCTCGCCTACATACGAAGACACCATTTTTTTGATTTGCTTTTTTTGCAAGAGCAGTCCTAATCCGAAATCATCAACGCCCGCATTATTTGAAATACAGGTAAGTCCAGTCACCCCCTGCCTTACCAGTTCAGCGATAGCGTTTTCAGGTATGCCTGATAAGCCAAATCCTCCTAACATCAAGGTCTGATTATTGGCGATACCCGCAAGAGCTTTTTCTACACTAGCTACTTTCTTTTGTATCATATCTTCAAATTAGTTCAAACAGAAAAGTATGGTTAAAGCCTTTTCTAATTTGTGGTTTTTTAAATGCTCTAAAGCATATTCATGTAATGCGTTTATTTTTTTCTGATCCTCTTCCATTTGTAAAATAGATTGAATAGCTTTTGAAGCTTTTTCTTTTTCTATAGACGCACTATTTGGCAAATGTTCCATATTTCCGAAACGTCCTAAATGATTTCCACTCAAAACCGAACTTTTTAAAACATGAACGGGTAATTGATCTACACCGATGCCTTTATTAAAAATAGGTTTCGGAATCTCAAACAAGGCATCGCCCTGTGCACGACAATACCAGCTTTCGCCCATTCGTGCCACCAAATCTAACTTTTGTGTATCTAAGTCACCTTTTTCATTGAGGTACTCTTTCTTTATATGAATACGTTTTACCCTTGAGATTACTAAATTTCCAGCTCCTCCATCTTCGCCCAATTCAATCACCTTATCTACAGTGCACTCAAAAGACACTGGCGCTTCACCAACACGAGGTGGTCGAACTACTTCAGAAGCTACCTCTGTAAATCCTGCTTTTTTAAATTCATTGATATCATCACCATACTCAGTACTAGATAATGACATTTGCTCAACGATAGCATAATTTACAATATTAATAACAACCTCTGGGTGCTCTTTTACATTTTCATAGGTGTGTTTTGTGGTATTATCACGCCCCCTTCTGGAAGGCGAGAATATCATGATAGGTGGATTGGCACTAAAGACATTAAAGAAACTAAACGGACTCAAATTCACATTTCCTTTGGTGTCTACAGTGCTTGCCAAAGCAATAGGTCGAGGGGCTACTGCAGAAAGTAAAATTTTATGCAGTTCTGGGGTCGCTAGGGTATTAGGGTCAATGGTTTTAATCGCCATAACTTACTGTTTTGCGGGTAAAATTTTAGCGCGTACCTCTCCAAAACCTACACGAACATCACCGTTTTCAGAGTAGCCGCGCATAATTACCGTATCATTGTCATGAATGAACTTGCGTTCAGAACCATCATTTAAGGCTACAGGTTTAGATCCTGCCCATGCGAGTTCTAACATCGAACCGTAGGCATCTTCAGATTTTCCACTGATCGTACCTGATGCCATCATATCACCAACGTTGATATTACAACCATTCATCGTATGATGTGCAAGCTGCTGTGTCATGTTCCAATACATATATTTGAAATTAGATGTGCAGACCACTGTCTCATTTGCTCCTTCGGGCTGAATCGCCACTTCAAGATGAATGTCATAATTTTTATCACCATTGTATTTTAAATAGGGGAGTACCTCAGGGTCTTGTTTGGGTCCGGGTACTCTAAAAGGTTCCAAGGCCTCCATAGTAACAATCCATGGCGAAATATGTGAGGCAAAACTTTTTGCTAAGAAAGGTCCTAAAGGAACGTACTCCCATTTTTGTACATCACGTGCCGACCAGTCATTCAGTAGTACTTTCCCAAAAATATAATCTTCTGCGTCATTCGTAGTTACTGTGGTTCCAAGAGCCGTGTTTTTACCGATGATAAAACCCATTTCGAGTTCAAAATCTACACGTTTTGAAGGTCCGTAAACCGGTTTTTCAGCATTGGGAGGCATGGTTTGTCCCATAGGGCGATGTACATCATGACCACTAACTGTAATAGAAGAGGCTCTACCATGATAACCGACAGGAAGATGTTTCCAATTAGGCATCAAGGCGTTTTCTGGATCTCTGAACATGGTGCCAACATTGGTGGCATGTTCAATACTGGAGTAGAAATCGGTATAATCTCTAATAAAAACAGGTAGGTGCATTTCGGCATCTTTTTGATGCACTAATACCGACTGCTGTTCTTTTAATACAGAACTGTCATTAATCAACTCTTTTTGAAGCAACCGTCGCACCGCATTGGTGGTATCTTTACCTAAATCTATAAACGGATTTAAAACCTCATTTGTAAAGACATCTGTATCAAAATTCAGACCTGTAAATACGCCTAATTCTGCGACTTTAGAAAGGTCAATAATTTGATCTCCGATGGCGATACCAGCTCGTTTTATAGGATTTGAATCCGAAAAAATTCCGAAAGGAAGATTATGAATTGAAAAATCAGAGTTGTCAGGAATGGATACCCAACTCATGCTATTTGTCATAAGTTATATTACTTGTGGTTTTCTGCTAACCAAGATTGATAATAAGTTTCATCTGCTATTTTTAGAGCCTCTTCAGTCAATTTTAAGGGCTTAAAAGTATCCACCATAACAGCCAATTCTTCTGTTTTTGTTTTGCCAATACTACGCTCTACTGCGCCGGGGTGCGGGCCATGAGGTATACCCGCAGGATGCAATGAAATATGTCCTGCTTCAATATCATTACGACTCATAAAATCACCATCGACGTAATACAATACCTCGTCGCTATCAATATTACTGTGATTATAAGGTGCAGGAATTCCGTTCGGGTGATAATCGTACAGCCGAGGTACAAAACTGCAAATTACAAAAGCACTGGTTTCAAAGGTTTGATGTACTGGGGGCGGTTGGTGTATTCTACCCGTAATCGGTTCAAAATCATGAATGGAAAAAGCATACGGATAATTGAAACCGTCATAGCCGACCACATCAAAAGGGTGCGAAGCATACACCATATCAAAAATATCGTTCTGCTTTTTTATTTTAATTAAAAACTCACCTTTTTCATCATGTGTTTCTAGTGTGTCAGGCCTGCGAATATCGCGCTCACAATACGGTGAATGCTCAAGTAATTGTCCGAACCAGTTGCGATATCTTTTTGGGGTATAGATAGGATGATAGGATTCAACAATAAATAGTCGATTGTCTTCTGTATCAAAATCAATTTTATAAATCATCCCTCTAGGAATCACCAGATAGTCTCCATAACTAAAAGTCAGATTTCCCATATGGGTTCGTAAGGTACCCGTGCCCCTATGAATAAAAATAACCTCGTCTGCATCTGTATTTTTATAGAAATAGTCTTTTTGAGAGTGCTTCGGAGCGGCGAGAATGATATTGCAGTCGTTGTTGGTTAACACAATTTTTCTGCTCTTTAAATAATCATCTTCTGGGGCGACTTGAAAACCACGAAGCTTGTACGATTGAATGCTATTGTGTTTTGCAATTTTAGGTGCAACGCTATATTGCTTTTGAATTTCTTTAACTTGGGTAGGAGGGTGTTC
>CALHCJ010000065.1 GCA_937936275.1 uncultured Flavobacteriaceae bacterium | reverse complement strand
TTTCCTTTTCTATTTTAAAGAGTAGGTCTTATGAAAATACCAGCATTAAAACGTCTCGTAGTATTTAATTATGGATTACCCCTATTGATTGTTTTAGTCTCTGTTGTGCTATCTGCTACTCCTTTAATTCAAAAACATCCTGAGCTTGCGACAGCCATCACTTATGATTTGGTTTTGCTTTCCCCCATATTGTTTTTTTTTGATATCGCGTCGTAGTACAGTCTCTTCATTCAAAACAATCCCCTTTTTTATAGGTGGTCTAGTAGTAGCCTCATTGATTTTACCTGAAAGTAATCAAACACATCTAGAATATCTTAAGAGCTATGTGTTTCCCATAGTTGAACTCGGTATAATCTCATTTTTATCCTTTAAAATATACAAGGCAGTTCAAATCTTTCGATCAAACGCGGCTGAAACTTTTGACTTTTACGAGATCAGCAATGCAAGTGTAAAAGAACTATTTGGACCCACGAGATTTGCCAACTTCTTTGCCTCGGAGATTAGCATGTTTTACTATGCCTTTTTCTGTTGGAGGTTTAAACAATTGAAGGTTAATCAATTCAGTAAATATAGAGAAAGTGGAACGTTAGCATTGATGGGAGCATTGCTTATGCTGATTTTTATAGAAACCTATGCTTTTCATGTATTACTAATGAAATGGAATGTGGTAGCCGCTTGGATTTTAACAGGAACAAGTCTGTATACCGCTTTTGGAATTATTGCGCACCTGAAGGCATTGATTGCACGACCATCACGGTTAACCAAAAATGAACTAATTCTTAAAAACGGCTTGTTGGCTAACATCACCATACCGCTTAACAATATTGAAAAAATTGAAGCCTGTACAAAAGAAATAGTTTCTAAAGACTCAAAAATTGGAAATCTTGGAATAAACAAAGAAAGCACCAATCATAACGTAGCGATTTATTTCAAAAAACCCCAACGTATTGAAAAAATGTATGGTTTTACTCAAGAATGTGACATACTATTGACTTTTATGGATGAAAAACAACGTTTCTTATCTGTAATGAATGAAGGTCTAACCTCCCATTAATCCATCCAAACAACTTTGTCTTCGATTGGGTTTCTGGTCACTTCTGGCAATTCAACATCCGAGTATCCCATAAAGAAGAATCCCAAACACCGTTCACCTTCATTAAAATCAAAAAACTCACCCATGTGTTTGATGAGTCCTGGAGAACTCCAATAACTGCCTATACCTAATTCCGTACAACAAAGCCACATGTTTTGTACCGCCATTGCCGTAGCAGCAATTTCCTCCCATTCGGGCACAGATTCATTAGCATCCCGTTGCATACAAATCGCAATTAACGCTCCTGCTTTAACAGGATTTTCTAATAATTTTTTGATTTTTATCTGTTTAGGCTTCGGATCAACTTCTTGATACTTCGCCGACAGAAATTCACCTAATCTTTTTTGAGAATCTCCTTGTAACACCTTAAACCGCCACGGCTCAGTTTTCTTATGATTTGGTGCCCAATTTGCCGCTTCCAAAATTCGTTCGATATCTTTCTTGGCAATCGGTTTTGTGTTATAACTTGAAGGAAAAACAGATCGCCGCTCCTGTATTAAATCAAAAATCATATATTTCTTGTTTGAGTACCATTACCTTAAAATGAAATGATGGTCAAAGTTAAATCATGAAAGTTTCACCACTAAAATTTTATATCAATATTAACCCTTTAGCAATAAATTAACGCCATGTTTAAGTACAGGGTTTCTATTATCTCTCTTCCAAACCAAAGATAATATCGCACGTTGTTTTATCTTTTTGAGTTCAATAAACTTGACCTTCATATCAAAGCCATATTGTAAAGACGTTGGAATAATAGCAACACCCAGTTTATTCTCTACCAAGGTAAAAATAGTTTGCGCATGAACAGATTTATGAGAGACCTTCGGAGTAAAGCCAGCATCCTCACAAATACTCATCACTTTATCAAAATATAGCGGACTATAATCTTGAGAAAAAAGAATAAACTGTTCTTCTTTGAGCTGCTCCATACTCTTAAATGTTTTTTGACTTAACACATGATCATTGGGTATGACTACTGAAAATGTATCTTCAAAGACAGGTTTAATTTCCAATTCTTTAGGCACTCTTGCCAAACGCACAAAGCCAAGATCGAGCTTATCTCTAAGTATAGCATTCACTTGCGCATGATTTGAAAGTTCCTCTAAACTTGTTTTAATACTTGGAAAGGCATCTCGCAATTGAACCAACAAGCGCGGCACCACCTGTTGCATCGCAGAACCTAAAAAGCCAATACGAAGTTCTCCTGAACTTCCTTGGTTTATTAATTGTAGTTGCTTTTTGGTAAGTTCTAAATGATTTAAAATGAATTGAACCTCATCTTTTAAATAGTGCCCAGCAGCAGTGAGTGAGACCTTTTTTTTACTTCGAATAAAAAGTTGAGCCTCAAGAATTTCCTCCATTTGCTTAATCTGTCTGCTTAAACCAGGCTGAGAAATAAAAAGCTTTTCAGCCGCTTTTCGATAATGCAATTCTTCAGCCACAGCCATGAAATACTTAAAATGACGTAGCTCTAATTGATAACTCATAGTTATTAAATACTAATCAATATGGTATTAGTAATTATTAAAAGTATCAATTAATTTTAAGTATTCAAAACGTGGTTTAATGAGTTCAACACCAAATAATTTTAATTACGGAGAAGATTGGCTTACAGCAAGTACTGCTTTAGCAATCGCTTCAGGAAATACGAAAGCTAACCTAAGCGACCGTACGCGCAAAAAAATAAAATCCAGCTGGAAAATCGTACAGAACATTGTCGAAAAAGGATATCCGGTTTATGGTATAAATACAGGCTTCGGACCTTTATGCACTACAAAAATTTCTAAAGAAGAAACGACCATTTTGCAAACCAATATTTTGCAAAGTCATAGTGTTGGTGTTGGAGACGCCATCGCTAATGATATCGCTAAGCTGATGCTCATACTAAAGGTACAATCTTTAGCGAAAGGGTATTCTGGTATTGCCGAAACGACATTAGATCGTATTATTTGGCATATTGAAAATGATGCAATTCCTGTGGTACCTTCGCAAGGGTCGGTTGGTGCTTCCGGTGATTTGGCTCCCTTATCTCACTTGTTCTTGCCTCTTATTGGCTTAGGAAAAATCACCTTTAACGGAGAAACGTTCGAAGCAGGAAAATTTATAAAAGGTGTTGGACTCAAACCTTTGCAACTTGGCCCAAAAGAAGGGCTTGCTTTAATAAACGGTACTCAATTTATCGCTGCGCATGGGGTCAAAGTAGTTGAAAAATTACATTCTTGCCTTTCACAAGCTGATATTATTGGTGCAATGATGATTGAAGGCCTACAAGGTTCTGTAAAACCCTTTTTCAATGAGTTGCATGCTTTAAGGCCCTATAAAGGAAATATTCACGTGGCCAAAAGAGTTAAACGACTGTTGAAAGGGTCCGAAATTATGGAAGATCATATCGATTGTGAACGAGTGCAAGACCCATATTCCTTACGCTGTATTCCTCAAGTTCATGGAGCTTCTCGAAATGCTTGGCTACATTTAAAAGAACTTTTAGAGGTGGAACTAAATTCTGTTACAGACAATCCTGTAATCATTAATGAAGAACTGACCATAAGTGGTGGTAATTTTCACGGCCAACCCCTTGCTATGGCACTTGACTATGCATGCCTAGCCGCTTCAGAAATTGGAAATATTTCCGACCGTCGTATCTATTTGGCACTAGAAGGCAACAGTCCGGGAGTTCCAAAATTACTCATGAATGATACAGGGATTAACTCCGGATATATGATTCTACAATATACTACTGCAGCATTAGCAAGTGAAAATAAAGGATTGTGTTTTCCGTCTAGCGCAGATAGTATTCCAACATCATTAGGGCAGGAAGACCATGTCAGTATGGGATCGATTGGAGGTCGAAAAGCCTTGCAAGTAATTGGTAATGTAGAGAAGATTCTAGCGATAGAACTGTTAACTGCTGCCCAAGCTTTCGAATTTAGAAAACCCATGAAATCTGGAATATTCTTGGATGCCATTCATACCGAAATCAGAAAAAAAGTAGCTTTTGCAGCTAAAGATCGAGTATTTGCTGATGATATTGAAAGTGGAATTCAAATGATAAAAGACAAAACGATCATACACATTATTGACAAAGTCGGAAGTAAAGAGAAAATTTCTTTGAAGACCAAATATTCAGATGAATTTGAAGTATATTAAGTCTATGAAAGAACGTGAACTTATTGGCCCTTTCAAACAGCTTATTCCTATGACCGGATTAGGATTGAAAGGCCCTATTACTGATAACAAACTGACCATTTTAGAAGATGCAGGAATTGTTGTTGAAAATGGAAAAATAAAGCGGGTTGGAAAATTTCAGGAGTTAAAGAAAATAGAAAATGATATTTCTATACATGAACTACATGGCAATCATACCTGTCTACCAGGCCTGATCGACGCTCATACTCATATTTGTTTCGGAGGTTCTAGAGCCAATGATTATGCCATGCGCAACGCAGGAAAAACATATCTCGAAATAGCAAAAGCTGGTGGCGGCATTTGGGATACGGTCACTCAAACTCGAAAAGCCACTAAAGCAGAGCTTGTTAAAAAGACCACCAAACTGGCAAACCGTCATTTAAAAAATGGGGTTACCACCATTGAAGTCAAAAGTGGATACGGGTTATCCGTTGACGAAGAGTTAAAAATGCTCCGAGCCATCAAAGAAACAAATGAGATGATCTCGAACGATTTAATAGCGACGTGTTTAGCAGCACACATGCTTCCCAAAGATTTTGAAGGAAATCAGACTGAATATTTATCAGAAATAAGTAAAAAGCTATTTCCTATTTTAAAGGAAGAACAGCTTACAAACCGTATTGATGCCTTTATTGAAGAAAGTGCTTTTTCGGCAGCACAGATTGCTCCTTACTTTGAAAAAGCCAAGGCAATGGGTTTTGATATTACCGTACATGCGGATCAATTTTCCACTTCTGGAAGTGAGGTCGCTGTGGAATTTGAAGCCATAAGTGCAGATCATTTAGAAGCCAGTACACCGAAAGAAATCGAACTATTAGCAAAGAGTAACGTAATTGCAACTGCCCTACCCGGAGCCTCGATTGGTCTTGGTTGTTCTTTTACTCCCGCACGAAAAATTCTTGATGCAGGCGGTTCAGTCGCCATAGCAACTGACCATAATCCGGGTTCTGCGCCCATGGGAGATTTACTTACCCAAGCTGCGATACTGGGTACTTTTGAAAAACTATCAAATGCCGAGGTTTTAGCAGGAATTACATTTCGCGCTGCGGCTGCCCTTAATTTAAATGATCGAGGTCAAATAGCAGAAGGCCTCAATGCAGATTTCATTGGTTTTCATACCGATAATTATCAAGAGATTCTATACAACCAAGGTAATTTCAAACCTTGTATGGTTTGGAAGAATGGGAAATTAGTATTTGACAAACACAAATAGAAGTACAAAGTAGAAAATACGAGGTACGAACTAAAAAGAAATCACATTGAATTTTAAAGAACAAATACTTCAAGGTATTCCGTCAAGTCTTCCATCAAAAAAGGAATACCAGAACAATAAAAGCCATGCTCCAAAAAGGAAAGATATCTTATCTCAAGAAGAGAAAAAACTAGCCTTACGCAACGCACTTCGATACTTTCCTAAAAACTGGCATGCGGAACTTTCCTTAGAATTTACAGAGGAACTCAAAAAGTACGGCCGCATTTATATGTATCGTTTCAAACCCAATTATGAGATGTATGCACGACCTATCTCCGAATATCCTTCGCGAACCCAACAAGCTGGGGCGATCATGTTAATGATTCAGAATAATCTCGATCCGGCAGTAGCACAACACCCCGAGGAGTTGATTACTTATGGAGGGAACGGAGCGGTGTTTCAAAACTGGGCGCAGTACCTATTAGTAATGCAGTATTTAGCGACCATGACCGAAGAGCAAACTTTGCATATTTATTCGGGACATCCGATGGGATTATTTCCATCGAGCAAAGAAGCACCGAGAGTTGTAGTAACAAATGGCATGATGATTCCGAACTACTCAAAACCTGATGATTGGGAAAAATATAATGCGCTCGGTGTCACTCAATACGGTCAAATGACAGCTGGTTCGTACATGTATATTGGCCCGCAAGGCATCGTACACGGAACGGCTATTACAGTCATGAATGCTTTTAGAAAGGTTTTGAAACCAGAAGAAAATCCGTCAGGAAAGATATTCCTCACTGCTGGTTTAGGAGGAATGAGCGGAGCTCAGCCCAAAGCAGGAAATATAACAGGCTGTATTACAATTTGTGCAGAAGTGAATCCTGAAGCAGCGAAAAAAAGGCATGAACAGGGCTGGGTAGATGAGTTGATTGAAAGCATTGACACCTTGGTAATCCGAACAAGAAAAGCCATAAACCAAAAGGAAATCGTGTCTTTAGCTTTCTTAGGAAACATAGTAACCGTATGGGAAAGATTTGATGACGAAGGTATATTTATTCATTTAGGGTCTGATCAAACTTCTTTACATAATCCTTGGGCTGGAGGGTATTATCCTGTCGATTTATCATTCGAAGAAGCTAATCAGATGATGAGTGATCATCCTAATACATTTAAAAAACATGTGCAAACATCATTAAAAAAACATGCCGCTAGCATCAATAAACATACAGCAAAGGGAACGTACTTTTTTGATTATGGAAATGCATTTTTATTAGAGTCTTCTCGTGCCGGAGCACATGTGATGGCTGAAAACAATATCGACTTCAGGTATCCTTCCTATGTTCAAGATATATTAGGACCCATGTGTTTTGATTACGGATTCGGTCCGTTTCGGTGGGTTTGTACTTCTGGTAGTTCTGAGGATTTGAAAAAAACAGACATGATTGCGCTCCAAGTTATGGAGGAAATAAAAAAGACAGCTCCCGTGGAAATTCAGCAACAAATGCAAGACAACATTACTTGGATTCGTGAAGCGGAAAAAAACAAACTCGTAGTGGGTTCACAAGCACGAATTCTATATACAGATGCTGAAGGACGTTCAAAAATTGCAGAAGCATTCAATCAGGCAATAGCATCCAAAGATATCTCTGCAGCTATCGTTTTAGGCAGAGATCACCATGATGTGAGCGGTACTGATTCTCCTTTCAGAGAAACGAGTAATATTTACGATGGTAGTAAATTCACTGCTGACATGGCCATACACAACGTCATCGGAGATAGTTTTAGAGGTGCCACTTGGGTATCCATTCACAATGGTGGTGGAGTTGGCTGGGGCGAAGTAATGAATGGAGGTTTTGGAATGCTACTTGACGGCTCTGAAGATGCATCAAGAAAACTAAAAAACATGCTGTTTTATGATGTTAATAATGGAATTTCAAGAAGAAGTTGGGCGCGAAATGAAGAAGCACTTTTCGCTATAAAAAGAGAAATGCAGAGAACCCCCGATTTAAAAGTTACGCTACCAAATTTGGTAGATGATGAATTGTTAACCAAATTGTTCGATTAAATTCATGAATCAATACCAAGCAACAAATCGTAAACTATGGTCAGGTCGTACTTCAGGCCATCATCTCTATTTGCATGAAAAAATAGCTTGTATTGATATAAAAAATGAAAAATTCGTTTCGCAAAACCATAGAGCCTTCGCGCTCTTGGGTTACGCTTGCGATGAAGGTGTTCAGCGAAACAAAGGTAGAATTGGTGCATTTGATGGATCTGATGTAATCCGCCGTCAATTGGCGAAAATGCCAAATCATTTAGCACTGAAAACAGCACTTTACGATGTAGGAACTATTCAGTGTATAGAAAATGACATGGAGACAGCTCAAGAAAAAACTGCTGATCTAGTCGCCCGGCTTTTAAAAAATAATACCATACCAATTCTCCTTGGCGGAGGGCATGATATCGCGTATGGACATTACGAGGGTATTCGAAAACATATCAGCTCAAATCATACGATTGGCATCATAAACTTTGATGCACACTTTGATCTGCGTTCCAATAAAAATGGAAATAATTCAGGAACTCCGTTCTATCAAATTTCAAAAGACTGTGAAGCAAACGGTTCTGAGTTTAGGTATCTCTGTTTAGGTATTCGAAAGGATGCCAATGACAAAAATTTATTTCAAACCGCTGAAAAACTAAATGTCAGTTTTGTAGAAAATACTCAGTTCAAAACTAGACACGCACCACATGTGGTGCGTGTTATTTTAGATTTTATTCGAGAAGTTGACTGCATATATACCACCATAGATCTTGACGGGTTTTCATCGGCATTTGCACCGGGTGTAAGTGCGCCCTCTCCTATGGGTTTTACCCCTGAAATCGTTATAGAATGTCTTCAAATGATTATTGATTCAAAAAAATTAATCAGTGTAGACATTGCAGAAATGAATCCCCTATTTGATCGAGATGATCAAACCGCTAAGCTTGCAGCGAGTTTAATCCACTTCGTAATTCATCAATTAGACCAACAATAGTTTACAATTGAGCAGAAAAAAAGCCTCCCATTTTTGGAAAGCCTTTCATTGGCCCCTTTCCAAATTTAGGAAATGGGTCACAACACAACGGTGCAAATATAGAAAAGGAATTTGTATTTCGCTTGAATAAAAAACTAGGAACTCTATTTTTTCTTGTACGGCCTCACAATCAGTCGAGCGGCTTTATCGTAATTGATATAATTATAAACCCAATTGAACAAAACCACCACCTTGTTCCTAAATCCTACTAAGGCTACTAAATGAACAAAAATCCAAATAAACCAAGCAAAAAATCCACCGAATCTTAATTTTCCTAAGTCAGCTACTGCTCTATTTCTTCCAATAGTTGCCAATGTTCCTTTATCAAAATACGTAAAGGGTTTCATAGCTTTTCCTGCAAAAAGCAACAATAAATTATCCGCCAAATGGTCGCCCTGTTGAATGGCGGGTTGGGCAACTTGAGGGTGCCCTTTGGGAAAGTCTTTCGTTTCCATGTAGGCGATATCTCCAATAGCAAAAACTTCATCATACCCTTCAACTTGATTAAAGCGATTTACCTTATATCGATTCAGTTTATCGACAAGCTTCGTGGTTTCAAATCCTGCTACCGAGGCTCCAGTAACACCTGCTGCCCAAATTAAATTTTTAGTATGAATTGCTGTTCCTTCTTTTGTTTCCATAACGCTACCGTCATAATCAGCAACAATCGTATTGACATGTACTTGAACCCCTAAATTTTTAAGAAATTGGTTAGCTTTCGATGAAGCTTTTTCACTCATAGGAGCAAGTATTCTAGGACCACCCTCAAAAAGGTGGATTTCCATTTCATCAACATTTAAATGTTGATAGTCTTTTGGAAATACATTCTTCTTCAATTCTGCGAAAGCTCCTGCTAGTTCAACACCAGTCGGACCGGCACCAACAATGCAGAAAGTAAGTAATGCTTTCCGCTCTTTATCCTCATCAGAATCGTCAGCTTTTTCAAAATTTTGAAGCATCAAACTACGAATATTCAAAGCCTGCGGAACTGTTTTCATAGGCATTGAATATTTCTGAATATTCGTATTACCAAAGAAATTAGTTTTTGTGCCAGTCGCCAAAACCAAATAGTCATATGCCAGACTACCAATATTCGTATGTACTACTTTCTTGTTGGGGTCTATTTGTTCAACTGAAGCCAAACGAAAATGAAAGTTTTTCAAATTTTTTAAAACCTTCCGAATAGGATAAGCAATAGAATCAGGCTCAAGTCCGCTTGTCGACACTTGATATAAGAGTGGTTGGAACGTATGGTAGTTATGACGATCAATTAAGACGATCTGAGCATCAATTTTTTTCAAAGCTTTGGCAAGTGAAATTCCGCCAAAACCGCCGCCTATGATAACTATTCTTTTTTGGGAAGTTTCTGGTAAATTCATATCGAATTTTACACAAAATTAGGGTATGCTTACCGAGTAAAAAAGCTTTTTATCTGATATCAGAAAAAATGAGTTCTTAGATTAAAAACCCAAATGAGAGACCAACCGTATTTGAAGATCTTTTTATCGATAAATGCCCTATCTACGTCTTAATAATTCACACCTTTGTGTAAATGAGAGTAGCTTCACTATGAATTTTGGTTCCCCAAATCAAAATAAAGCTATGGTAAAGCAAATTCTTTTTTTAGTCGGGGCAAGCACTTTAATATGGTCTTGTTCAAAAGACGAGATTATAGACACAGAAGCCTATATTCCCGAACCAGAAATCATTGAAGAATCTACTTCTGAATCACCAAAAGAAGAGGTAGCTTCAAATGAAGAAATCGCTACGACTTTAAATAAGACAATCAATTGGGTGTCAAATGCTCAAATGGCTAATGGACTTCTCGAAAGTGCTGAAAACACGAATTTTGTTTCTCTTTACGATAATGCACTGGCAACACTAATTTTTGTTCAACAAGGAAAGCTAGGTAAGGCCGAGCAAATTCTAGACTTCTTCAAAGGAAGAATACAAAGTGAATTAAAAGCTAACTCTGGCGGTTTTTATCAATTTAGAGATGCGAACGGTGAAAACGGAAGCAGAACTTGGATGGGTGATAATGCTTGGTTATTAATTGCTATCAATCATTATCACAAGGCTAGTGGAAATCAGAAATATGATTATCTAGCGGAAGAAATAGAAAATTGGTTGCGCTCTTTACAAGATACTGATGGAGGTCTAAAAGGTGGTTGGAATGAAGATGGTTCTGAAATTCCGAAAGTAAGCGAAGGTATTATTACTGCTTTCAATGCCGTCTCTGGTTATGACGATTTTCATAAAAATGTTTTAACTTATTTAAAAGATCAACGATGGATTGCTGACGAAAGCACAATTGTTGCTTGGCCAGAAAACCCAGCATATAATTATGCACTTGATTTACACGCCTTGAGTTATGGTTCTTTCGTAGGATTTCCTGAAAAAGTATTAACGCAAACAGAACGATACACAACAACCCAGACAGCAACCGTTTCTGGAAAACAAGTACATGGATACTGTTTCGACGAAGACAAAGATGTGATTTGGCTCGAAGGTACAGCCCAAATGGCTGTTGCCTACCAAACTTCTGGTAATAGTACTAAAGCAAATCAATTGATGCTTGAGATAGAGAAGACGATCATTGCAAGTACCACTTTAGAAAATGCTGTTGGTATTCCATATACTACTAATTTTGGAACAAATTTTGGTTCAAACGATTTGTGGGATCATGTAGACTTGACTCCCGCAATTTCTTCTACGGCTTGGTATTTCTTTGCCAAAACAGGATTTAACCCTTTAGCATTGGGCAAACAAAAAAACGTTCCAGCAGCAGATCAATTTTGGATAGAAATACAAAACTAACGTTCACCTTACTAAATTGACTAATTTTAATAGATGAAGTCAAGAAAAGATATTACTAACCGAAAGGATGTCAATCGGCTTGTAAAATTCTTTTATGAAAAAGTTAGAAGGCATGATATCCTAGGCCCTATTTTTAATGACATTATAGCCGATTGGGATGCGCATTTTAAAGTATTAACAGATTTCTGGGAAACTCAACTTTTTCTAAAGAGAAAATATAATGGAAATCCGGTTCGGGTCCACCAAGAAGTTGATTTAAAAACAAATCACGCCGTCACTTCTGAGCATTTCGGCTTATGGTTAAATCTGTGGTTTGAAACTATCGACGAGCTATTCGAAGGTGACACTGCTTGGATCGCTAAAAACAGAGCTCAGAAAATGTCTACCATGTTATTTGTGAAAATATTTGAGCAACGGTCTAGAAATTAAATTTCAGTACTTTTAGAAATAGAAAAGACCTAAGCTGAAATAGAAATGAAAAAAAACACCTCCCGACGAAACTTCCTTAAAAAAGCAACTTTAGGCTCTGCTGCAATGACCACTGCTCCGATGGTATTCGCTTCCTCATACCAACAAAAATTACAATTGAGCCGAACATATGAGAACGAACGTTACACCGCTAATGATCACATAAACTTGGCCTTAATAGGCTCAGGTATTCAAGGAATTTATGATACGCAAACGGCCTTAAGAGTTTCAGGAGTTAAGTTGGTCGCCGTGTGTGATTTATATACAGGAAGATTAGATCGTGCAAAAGAACTTTGGGGAGACGCTATTTTCACCACCCGAGATTACAGAGAACTAATAGCCCGAAAAGATATAGATGCCGTTATTGTTGCCACTTCCGATCACTGGCATCGACAAATTACGGTCGATGCCTTGAAAGCAGGAAAACATGTCTATTGTGAAAAACCCATGGTTCAAAAATGGGAGGAAGGTCAAGAAATTATCAAGACGCAACAAGAGACTGGTAAGCTTTGTCAAATCGGTAGTCAAGGTATGGCATCACTTGGAAACGAGAAGGCGAAACAATTATATGAGGATGGTGCTATTGGTGAAATTGTAATGCTTGATATGCAGAACAATCGCTACTCTGCAGAGGGCGCATGGCAATATCCTATTCCACCAGATGCGAATTCAGATACTATAGATTTTGATACTTTTCTAGGAAGTGCACCTAAAGTCCCTTACGAGCTTAAGCGTTTTTTTCGTTGGCGGAACTATCAAGACTATGGCACTGGAGTAGCTGGTGATTTATTCGTTCATGCTTTTTCAACCTTAAATCACGTCATCAGTTCTCATGGCCCAAATCGAGCGCTCGCTACAGGGGGACTTCGGTACTGGAAAGATGGCCGGGATGTGCCAGATGTTACTATTACCCTTTATGATTATCCAAAAACAGCAACTCATGCTGCTTTCAATGCCGCTTTTCGAGTAAATTTTGTTTCGGGTGGAGAAGGCGGTGGTGGTTTCAAACTAATAGGAACAGAAGGATCTATGGAAATCGGTCAAAACTCTGTTAAGCTAACGCGCTCTAAATTAGGCTTAATTCCTGGTGGTTATTCTATGATCGCTTATACAGAGGCTACGCAACAAAAGATTAGAGAAGAGTATGCTTCACAAAACTTAGAAAGTCGAGCATCAGCACTTAATATTGGAGAAACCATATGGGAGGCCCCAAGAGACTACAAAGGCGGGCACTATGATCACTTTTATAATTTCTTTCAAGCGATTCGTAATAAAGGGAACGTTATTCAGGACCCTACCTTCGGACTAAGAGCAGCAGGAGCAGCACTTTTGGCAAATCACAGCTACTTTGAGGAACAACCCGTAAATTGGGATCCAAAGCTAATGAAAGTGCTATAGATTTCACCAAAATCAATTCTCATATCAAAACCAAACTTCTAATTTTGTGACTCAATTAGTAAATCTATGACCTTACTTTTAATGGCAGCGGGTAGCGGTAGCCGATATGGAAAATTGAAACAATTTGATGACCTTGGCCCAGCAGGAGAATTCTTGATGGAATTCGCTATGTATGACGCCATAAAAAATAACTTCGAACATATTGTAGTTATTACAAAAAAAGAAAACATTGACTTTCTAAGAGATCATCTTACCGGTCGATTACCCAAAAATATTAAACTAGATGTGCTTGCACAAGAAAAAACAGATGTACCAGACGGCATTACTTTTAATGGAGAACGAAAAAAACCTTGGGGAACAGCACATGCTGTTTGGACGGCAAGAAAAGTAATTAGCGGACCATTTGCCGTTATAAATGCCGACGATTTCTATGGTCAGTCAGCATATGAAAATGCAGCAAAATTCATGCAAGAACACCCTAATGATAATACCTATGCATTGTTGGGTTATACTTTGAAAGATACTTTGTCGGAACATGGTTCGGTTTCACGTGGTGTTTGTATAGTTGATGGAGATGATCTAACCTCGGTCGAAGAACGACTTGAGTTAGAAAAAAAGGGCACAGCAGTAATTGATCACCATTCTGGAAACACTTACACAGGTGAAGAGCAAGTAAGTATGAATTTTTGGGTATGTAAGCCTTCTATTTTTGATAAGATTGAGTCAGAATTTCGTTTATTCCTTAAAGACGAAGATCGTATTGCAAACAGTGAACTCTACCTACCGATTACAATTCAAGAAATGCTAAAAGCGGGTGAAGCTGCTGTGAAACTAGTTCCTTCTGGTGGTGATTGGTTTGGAGTTACGTATGCAAGTGACAAAGAAAAAGCAATGAAAAACTTACAAGACAAGACCGATCAAAATCAGTATATTTCGCCGTTATGGCCGAAAATCTAGGACACTATTCCCTAAAAGAACTTCACGAAATTTTAAAGGAATTTAAGGTTGCGGAACAAAATTGCATATTCAAACCGCTAACTGCTGGTTATATCAACGATACTTTTTTGGTGTCACATGACGAGCACCCTTCGTATATTCTACAACGTATTAATCATAACATATTTGAGGATATTGAAGGGCTAATGACCAATATCGATCGTGCTCTTAAAGGTCTTAAAGCGGTTGATTACAAACAAATCAAACTAATACCTGCCAACTCTGGAAAAACCTATGCATCACTGCCCTCGGGATACTGGCGTATTATGACTTTTATTTCGGATAGCACGACCCACAACACTACCATAGCACCTGATATCGCCTTTGAAGCGGGTCGTATTATTGGCAAATTTCATGTGCTATTGAATGATGCTAAATTGAACCAATTCGTCGATACAATTCCTAAATTTCATGATTTAGAACTTCGTAAAATGCAATTTCTTGCTGCAAAAGCAAAAACATCCAAAGAAAGAAGAGGAGCAGCCAAAAATGCAATCGCTTTCACCTTAAAAATGTTAGCGAAATTAGAAAGCTTGGCACAGACTGATCTACCCGTGCGAATTTGCCATAATGATACGAAGCTGAATAATATCCTATTTTCAAAAAGTACAAAAAAAGCACTTTGTCTTATTGATCTTGACACCATCATGAAAGGCTACTTTTATTATGACGTCGGAGATGCTGTTCGCACTATTGTAAATACTGCTCCTGAAGATGAGCAAGACCATTCTAAAATCACATTTCAAAAAAAACTATTTGAAACCTTCATTGAGGGGATTGCTATGCATGGCGCTTTTCTATCTAAAGAAGAAATTATGGCTTTGCCCTCGGGAGTAATTTTAATGCCCTTTTTACATGGCATTCGGGCGTTAACCGATTATCTGAACAATAATATCTATTACAAAGTATCATACGAAAACCAAAATCTAGATCGATGTTTAAGTCTGTTTGATTTCACAAAAAAGGCGCTCGAAAATCTGGATTATATGAAAAAAATAGTGGAAAGCTCATTGCCACCGTTGAAGTAACTTCTTGGTATAGACCTCTTACTTTCAACAAGATTGAAACGGGTAAACAACCCTCTTTTCTGAATACAATGTTGTTAACATGAAATAAGTATTACTACAAAAAGGGAAATCCGCTATTTTGTCTTCATTCTTTCATGGTCAAAAATCCAGAACAAATTTTTGCTGCTTGTATTTGTGATATACTTCCCTATCAAATTCATATAAGGTTGCCGCTCTGTGCGGAACGTTAATCTGTTTGGAAGTGCTCTTTTTTAACAGTCCTGTTTTTAATAGCTTCCGTCTAAAATTCGGTTTATCTAAAACAATTTGTAGAATAGACTCATACATTTTCTGTAGCTGTAATAGAGAGAATTGAGGAGGCAACAAATTAAATCCGATAGGTTCTTGCTTCACCCTATTTTGTAAGGTTTCCAGTCCAAACTTTAATATACTATGGTGATCATAGGGTAATTTCTCTATAGTGGATAAGGTAGACCACTTCACTTCAGATGCTGTAAAACCAGGTCTGAGATTAATCTTATCTGATCGTATCAAAGAGTAATAAGAGATAGTCACTACCCTTCGATCAGGAAATCGACTGACCTCGCCGAAAGCTTTGAGTTGTTCTAAAAATATATTGTTTAATCCGGTTAAGAGAAATAATATTCTGGTAGCTGCATCGTCTAAAGATTCATCGATTCCTACATACCCGCCGGGCAAGGCCCACTTTCCTTTACTTATTCCTTCAGCGTGTTTTACCAAAAGAACTTTTAATTCTGTATCAAAACCAAAAATCAAACAGTCAATCGATAAATTAGGCATTAAGGTATTCATAATGTAAATCTAGTTAAAA
>CALHCJ010000064.1 GCA_937936275.1 uncultured Flavobacteriaceae bacterium | reverse complement strand
AAAGGCCTTTTCCGAAAGTAACTTTTATTAATACTTGAAATTGTCCCATGCGTGGTCTTTTTTAATATTTTCATAAATTGACCATTAATGAGACTTTTAATTCTCCGATTTAAGATTATTCTTCAAAAATCACATGGCTCTTTATAAAATAAGCGTTCTATAAAAGATAAAGAATAATCAAAGCAGGTTAATTGGCATCAAATATTATCAAGGCCAATTATATAGATGATTTGCGTGCAAATTGCGTGCAAATGAAAAAAGCTCCAAAAGTCAAATGCTCTTGAAGCCTTATAAATATTGGTGGAGAATACCGGAGTCGAACCGGTGACCTCTTGCCTGGCAGGCAAGCGCTCTAGCCAGCTGAGCTAATCCCCCTTTTGATCTTCGACAAAGGACGCATTTTTAAGTAATGTATCAAAATACTAACTAATCTTTCTTAACGCTTAAAATTAAAACAGGAGTAGGTGAAGAAAATTCTGCTTTTAATACCGTACTCTTTTCCCAAAGTTTTTTAAAAAAGCCCCTTTTGCGTCTGAAAACGCATAATAAATCGGGTTGATTTGATTGAAAGTGTTCTGTAACACCCAAATAAGTCGTGGCATTCTCAGAAATCGTTAGTTGTGAACTAATATCCATCAAGGCCGTATTAATCTGTAAATCTTCATCTGAATACCCTGGCGTCTTTACCATCAATAAGTTGATTTTTGAACGAAACTTGATTTTCATTGTAATTAAGGGGTCTAAGATTCGTTTTCTTTTTAAAATACCAGATTTAAAAGCGGCAAGTACCTTCTTAAAAGGTTTGAACGTGGTTCCCTTAGGGACAACCAGTGTCGGAATATCAGTTTGTTTGATAATTTTTCCTGATGTATATCCGAGATATAGTTCTTCCTGAATATCATTACTTCGCGGGGCCAGTATAATGAGATCAATACCCAATTCTTGATCAATATCTTTTAATCCATCTACAATATCACCATTATAGGTAGCAATCTTTATAGCTGTTCCTTTGGCATCAATGGCGTTTACTATCTCTTTCAAACGCTCAACACTATTTTGTGTAACTTTTTTCGTTACGTTGGCTAGGGTTCCCGCCTTAGCTACTACTGAAAAAACCTCCATTATGTAAACGTCTGCAGCAAACTCAGCTGCAAAATCTACTGCATATTGAAGCGTTTCACTCGAATTAGCGCTAGTGCCTATGGGTACGAGAATGTTTTTCATCTGAAGAATGGATATTGATTAATATTCTAAATTTACAATTAAATTGAAGGCAACGAATGATTCGACATGCAAAGATATCGGAAATACCCGACATTTTACTTATGACCAAGGCATGTGCTTCGTACATGATTTCTAATGGTATCCGTCAATGGAACGAACATTACCCATCTGCCGATGCTTTTAAAAAGGATATTGAAAGAGATGAATTGTACGTTTTAGAAATCGAAAAGAATATCATAGCAACGATCGTTATTTCCACTTTAATGGATGCTGAATACGTTCCTGTTCAGTGGTTGACGCCAAATTCAAACAACTATTACATACATAGACTAGGTGTTCATCCTAATTACCAAAGAAATGGATACGCGCAAAAATTAATGGATTTTGCAGAAACCAAGGCAAAAACAAACGGAATTGTATCCATTCGCCTTGATACTTTTAGTCAAAACCCGAGAAATAAAAAGTTTTATGAAATGCGTGGTTATCAACGTTTAGAAGATATTTTCTATCCCGCTCAAAGTGAATATCCATTTCATTGCTATGAACTCGTAATTTGACAAATGCAAATTCAAAAACCTACCATTAGCTTTAAGGCCATAAATAAATTAGCAATTCCGGCTACCATCGCCGGAATTGCTGAGCCATTATTATCAATTACCGATACCGCCATTGTTGGTAATATTCCTGTTGATGGTTTAGAATCACTCGCAGCTGCGGGCATTGTAGGGTCTTTTCTATCTATGTTAATTTGGATTTTAGGTCAAACACGCAGCGCTATTTCCGCAATCATTTCTCAATATTTAGGAGCAGGAAAAATTGAGGAAGTGAAAACGCTTCCTGCTCAAGCCATCTATCTAAATATTGGTTTAAGCATTCTTATTTTGCTATCCACTGTTTTTATTGTCGAAGAGATCTTTGAACTGCTCAATGCTTCTGGTAAAATTTTGCAGTATTGTATCTCTTATTACTCCATTCGTGTTTGGGGTTTTCCGTTAACATTATTTGTATTTGCGGTGATGGGTATTTTTCGCGGATTACAAAACACATTTTGGCCAATGATGATTGCCATCGTAGGTGCGGTTTTAAATATTATTCTTGACTTTGCACTGGTTTACGGCGTTGATGGTGTAATACGACCTATGTATCTTGAAGGTGCAGCATGGGCAAGCCTTATTGCTCAAGGTATTATGGCCATCATGGCGTGTATATTACTCGTTACCAAAACTGATATAAGTTTGAAATTAAAATCACCCATCCATCCAGAATTAGGACGATTAGTGGTTATGAGTCTGAACCTTTTTGTACGCGCTATTGCCCTCAATACAGCCTTGATTTTAGCGGTTCGAGAAGCTACAGCCCTCGGCGATAAATATATTGGAGCTCATACCGTAGCCATAAATATTTGGCTCTTTTCTGCTTTTTTTATTGACGGCTACGGTGCTGCTGGAAACATTATGGGAGGTAGGCTTTTGGGAGCTAAAGACTACAATGGCCTTTGGAAACTAGCAAAAAAAATAGTCTTATACGGTCTTACAGTTAGTCTTGTTCTGATGCTCTTCGGATTTCTGTTTTATTATCCTATTGGAAACTTATTTTCAAACGAAACTCTTGTCTTAAGTACATTTTATTCCATCTTCTTTATTGTCATTTTGGGATTGCCTATGAATACCTTGGCTTTTGTATTAGATGGACTTTTCAAAGGTCTCGGTGAAATGAAATATCTTAGAAATACCTTACTTGGGGCTACATTTCTTGGCTTTATACCAACACTTTTTCTTGGAAAATATCTTGACTGGGGCTTCTATGCTATATGGATCGCCTTTACAGTTTGGATGATTATTCGAGGACTAGCATTAGTCATTAAGTTTCGCCGAAAGTTTCGACCCTTATTACAAAACCACTAATTTTGAACAAAATACTTTTTCATGATTACTGACAGACAAAACGGAAGTTTATATACTAACATTACTGGTAAAATAGCCACCTTAGAATTCGGACATCCAGCAAGCAATTCATTTGTAGCTGAGCTTTTAGACCGGTTAACAGCCGAACTAAACCATCTATCTAAAAATGATGCTATCTCTGTCATCATTTTGAAATCAGAAGGTGACCGCGCTTTCTGTGCAGGTGCTTCTTTTAATGAGTTAATGGCTGTTTCTAATCTTGAAGAAGGTAAAATTTTCTTCAGTGGTTTCGCGAATGTCATTAACGCAATGCGAACTTGTAAAAAAGTAATTGTCGGTCGGGTTCAGGGAAAAACAGTTGGTGGAGGTGTTGGATTAGCTGCTGCTTGTGATTACGTTTATGCTTCAGTAGATGCATCGATAAGATTGTCAGAACTGACTATTGGTATTGCGCCCTTAGTAATAGCACCAGCAGTAGAACGTAAAATAGGTACCGCTGCAATTTCTGAATTATCGCTAGCGCCATCCGAATGGAGAAATGCATACTGGGCACAAGAAAAAGGGCTTTTTTCTAAGGTTTTTGATTCTATGAAAGAATTGGATAAAGATTTAGAATTCTTTGTAGAAAAACTAGCGTCTTACAACCCTCAAGCTTTAGAAGAATGGAAAAAAGTACTGTGGCAAAATACCGATCATTGGAATCAACTTTTAATAGATCGCGCTGCAATTACCGGAACATTGGTGTTATCGGAATTTACGAGAAATGCATTGTCAAAATTTAAAAAATAATAAGATTCACTATTTTTCGTTCTAATTTTCTAACTTCATTCTTAACATGGATATTTTAAATTTTCTCAACGGAGATCTTGTTTTTCCTATTCTTGCGCTATTCGTAGTGGTAATTTACTTTGTGAATCGT
>CALHCJ010000063.1 GCA_937936275.1 uncultured Flavobacteriaceae bacterium | reverse complement strand
GAACCCTAAGCCACCAATAGAAATTTCATCTTCAATGGTGTCGCGTGTGGTACCTGCTATTTCAGAAACTATGGCACGCTCTTCGTTCAATAAGGCGTTTAGTAAAGTTGATTTTCCAACATTGGGTTCGCCTATTATGGCCACAGGGATTCCGTTTTTGATCACGTTGCCTACGGCGAAGGAATCAATCAAGCTTTTTAAAACACTCTGAATTCGATTTAAGAGTGCTTTAAACTCTTCTCGATTAGCAAACTCTACGTCTTCCTCCGCAAAATCTAGTTCTAATTCTATTAACGAAGCAAAATTTAATAATTCATCCCTCAAGGCTTTAATTTCGTTACTAAAACCACCTCGCATCTGTTGCATGGCAATTTGGTGACTTGCTTCATTATCTGAAGCGATTAAGTCAGCAACGGCTTCTGCCTGACTTAAATCTAGTTTTCCGTTTAAAAAGGCTCTTAGTGTAAACTCACCGGCATCTGCCATGCGACAACCGTTTCTAAGAAACAACTGAATAATTTGCTGTTGTATATAAGGTGAACCGTGGCACGAAATTTCAATGACATCTTCACCGGTGTAAGAATGTGGATTCTTAAAAATAGAAACCAATACTTGATCATAAGTCTTGCTTCCTTCAATAATATGTCCAAGTAATATCGTATGGCTTTTTTGATGCTTTAATTTTTTTCCGTGGATGGATTGAAAGAATACATCAGCTACCACAATAGCATCTTTTCCAGAAAGCCGAAGAACAGCAATAGCCCCAACCCCCGAAGGAGTGGCTAGCGCAATGATAGTATCTGAATGATTCATAGGGTAAAAATACGAATTCAAAATACGGAGGACCGAATTTTACGAAAATTTGTAGACCTAAAACTTTGCGTGGAAAAATATAGGTTCCTTTTAACACTAAAATTAAAAACAGCAATTCTTCTGAACTATATGGATTTAATTGATTCTATCATTTGTTTAACATAAACAGACGGGTTTTATGATTTATCTTTGCGTTGACTGTAAACAATATAAAAAGATGAAGAAAGCACTAATTACACTAAGCTTAATAATTACAATTGGTCAATTTGGTTTTGGACAAGAAACGGATCAACCCATTGATTCTGTTGCAATTGCTCAACAGAAAATGGAAAAGCTTGAGCAAGAAATAAAAGCAGACGCAGAGGCCAAGAAGAAAATCGAAAAAGCTGAAAAGGCAAGAAAGAAAGCGGAAAAGGCTCAGAAGAAAGCGGAAAAAGAAGTAAAGAAGAAAGAGAAACTTGCAAAGGCCATCAGTTCTAAGAAAAAAGGAATTAATAAGAGCGAGATGAAAATTCGTAAGCTTCAAAGTAAAATGGCTAAAGGAAAAAGTAAAGGAAAGATTTCTCCAGTAGATGAGATGGAAATAAACCAGAAAATAAATAAATTAGAGCTTGCAATAGCTAAGGATAAGGAAAAGCTAGCTAAACTTGAGCAAAAACAATAATTCTAAAATTTTGTAACATTTTCCATAAAATACTGTCTTATAGGTAAGAACCCCTAAATAAAATAAGAATGGAAATCATCAATCAAAAATCAGCACAAAGAGTAGACAATCAGTTATTAGCCTTGACGCATGCGTCACAGTTGTTATCATACCTAACAGGTTTTGGAGGCTTAATCGTTCCTTTATTCATTTGGTTAACTTCTAAAGATTCAGTTCATGGAATGGATGAACACGGAAGGTCTATTATCAATTTTCAATTGACCATGTTACTTTTATTAATAGTAAGCATTCCCGGAATATTATTATTCGGACTCGGTATTCTAGGATTACTATTCGTTGGAGTTGTCGGATTTATTCTCCCTATCGTTAATGCAGTAAGAGCTGCAAACGGAGAAGCTCCGAGTCAGTTTGCGACAGTTAAGTTTATTTAATAAAACCTAAATTATAATACAAAACCCTGAAGAAAAACATTCTTCAGGGTTTTTAATATCTAAGTAGTTTTCTAACTAGCTATTTAGCATTACGGGCATTACCAACATGGTAACGTGTTCACCTTCGTCCAAACCGTCGGTAGGGGTAAGAATACCTGCTCTATTGGGTAAACTCATGGCTAAAGATACTTCATCGGAGGTAAGGTTGTTCAACATTTCTGTTAGAAAACGAGAGTTGAATCCGATTTGCATATCGTCACCTTGGTAAGCACAGGTCAAACGCTCTTCCGCTTTATTGCTGTAGTCAATGTCTTCCGCTGAAATATTTAACTCAGCACCAGCAATTTTAAGTCGTATTTGGTGTGTTGTCTTATTTGAGAAAATAGAAACTCTACGAACAGAACTTAAGAACTGATTTCTTGAAATCGTAAGTCTATTTGGATTTTCCTTTGGAATTACAGCTTCATAATTCGGATATTTTCCATCGATCAATCGGCAGATTAATTCGGTGTCTTCAAAACTAAACTTGGCATTACTATCATTGTATTCAATAGTCACTTCTGACTCGCTTCCTGCTAAAATTCCCTTTAGAAGATTTAAAGGTTTTTTAGGCATTATAAACTCCGCTACTTCCGAAGCAGATACGTCCTCACGTTGGTATTTTACCAATTTATGGGCATCTGTTGCTACAAAAGTTAGGTTTTCTGGAGAAAATTGAAAAAAGACACCACTCATCACCGGTCTTAAATCATCATTACCGGCGGCGAAGATAGTTTTATTGATAGCAGTGGCAAGAATATCACCTAAGATCGTTGTCGAACTCGGATTTGCTAACTCTACCGCTTTTGGGAATTCCGCGCCATCAGCGTAGGCCAAAGCATACTTGCCATGATTTGAACTTATCTCGACCGTGTTATTGTCTTCTACTACGAATGTCAATGGTTGTTCTGGAAAAGTTTTTAAAGTTTCTAGTAGTAAACGGGCAGGAACCGCGATAACGCCCTCGTTCTCAGAATCAACGTTCAATACAGAACTCATGGTAGTTTCTAAATCGGAGGCTGAAACAGTAAGTTTATTTTGCTTCAAATCAAACAAGAAATTATCCAGAATGGGTAACGTATTACTATTGTTGATGACACCGCCCAAAACCTGTAATTGTTTTAACAGATAGGTGCTGGATACTATAAACTTCATGTGCTTTAGAATTTAAATTAGTCGTTGGTTATGTGCTGTACAACAATAATAAAGTTATAATACAACAACCAAACAAAGATATTTGAATTGAGCTTTTTAACGAAACAAACTTATCAACAAGAATCTCTTACTCTTTGCGTTGCTGAATGGGTTTTTCTTTACAACCCATATCTGTTGAAATACCTATGTTTGTTGATTTTGGCGGATAATTTAAAACGTGATGATCTGAAAATATTCATTGATGAAATCTCCTAATTATTAGAACTGTTTATAATTAAAATTGAGTTAAGCTTATTGATCGAATTACGAACTAAATTTAATGCAGTGATTGTAGTTTATTCACACTCCAAGCTTCTGGTTTATCTGAGAATAAAATTTTTGTCCTTCCCCATACCTCTTTAAAAAAACTTGAATTTCGATACTGATCTAAATCGTAAACATCATCCCAACAGCTATAGGTAAAGAAAACGCATTCGTTGGTTTGATCTTGATATAATTCAACAAAATTACATCCTTTAGAAGTTCGTATGCGCTGCTTACTTTCTTCAAAGATTTCAAGAAAGTTGGGTATATATTCTTTTTGAAAGGTCAATTTGACAATACGGAAGATCATTTTATAAAAAATTGATTGTTATCGTATCGCGATAATCTAATCCTAATAGGGTAGAGGCAGCACCAACTGTATTCTTATCGCTTTTAAATATTGCAAGTTCGATATAATCGGAAGAGTTAAAGAGTGCTAGTTTATCACCAGGGCCTTTGCGCTTTAATTTTTCGAGATTGAAATTAATAATATCACTGTACTTGTTGTGAATCTGAGTAAACTTCGTGGTTCTGGCGTTAATTTCAAACGCTCTCCCTTTTCGATAAGCTTCAAAAAAGTTTTTAGTAATGTTTGTAACGACATTGCCATAATTATCAATATAAATAACGCTTCCTATAATTTTATTTCCATTATCTGTGACGGTGGGATGAAAGCCAGTGAGATCTTTAAGACCCTCAAAAGGACGACCTATAACCTCTAGGGTTCCACCTCTCGCGATATGACATGCAACCTGAATAAACACATCCATTACCGGAAACGACCGAATTAGCGGATTTGGAATATTGATTTCGAATACTTTCTCTGGGTTGATTTCTGAAGTCAATAAACCAATTACCCCGTTATTCGCACAAATAAAATAATGTCCGTCGAGTAATACTGCAATATGTTGGTTTTCTTGTGTGGGCTCAGAATCGACACCAATGATATGTACGGTGCCTTCGGGAAAACTTTTATAAGAATTTTCTAAGATATAAGCACATTCTTGAATATTAAACGGACTAATACCATGTGAAATATCAACAATTTTAACGTCGGCAAGCTCTTTATAAATGCTTCCCTTTAAGGCACCTACGAAGTGATCTTTGAGTCCGAAATCAGTGGTGAGGGTTATAATTGCCATGAAGCAATGTTGATATGTTTTTGATTAAGAAAACTGAATTTTACCTAAATTTGTTTAACAAAATTAGTCAAAAAAATAGCCTACTGAAATTATATTTCTCGGCATCATCTTAACATCTTCCTTTTTGAACGAACTTATTTTAGAACTTACCGAAATTAGCCCAAGAGAATTTTTTGGTCAGGGCAATGAAAACATCAACTTATTAAAGAAATATTTTCCTAAGCTTAAGATTGTAGCCAGAGGTAGCAAGATTAAAGTATATGGTGATGAAGAACTTTTAGAGGAGTTTGAGAAACGTTTTGATATGTTGACGAAGTATTTTATCAAGTATAATAAGATTGATGAAAATGCTATTGAACGTGTATTGACCTCTGACAGTTCTGATCAGAACAAAGCTTCTGAAAAAGCTGGAGAGACTTTGGTTCATGGTGTGGCGGGCCGATTGATCAAAGCGCAAACGGCAAACCAACGCAAGTTGGTGGATGCAGCTAAGAAGAATGATATGGTTTTTGCTATTGGCCCCGCGGGAACAGGTAAAACATATACTGGAGTTGCATTGGCAGTTAAAGCACTGAAAGAGAAGCAGGTAAAGCGAATTATTTTAACAAGACCTGCGGTAGAAGCTGGTGAGAATTTGGGCTTTCTTCCTGGTGATTTAAAGGAAAAACTAGATCCGTATATGCAACCTTTATATGATGCGCTTCGAGATATGATTTCTCCTGAAAAGTTGACACATTTCATTGAAAACGGAACGATACAGATTGCTCCTATGGCGTTTATGAGAGGCCGAACTTTAGATAATGCCTTTGTGATTTTAGATGAAGCACAAAATACCACTCATGCCCAAATGAAAATGTTTTTAACGCGCATGGGTAAGAATGCGAAATTCTTGATCACGGGTGACCCAGGTCAAATTGATTTACCGCGAAGAGTAACATCAGGATTAAAAGAAGCGATTCTTGTACTTCAAAATGTAGAAGGTATAGAGATCATTTACTTGGATGATAAAGATGTGATTCGTCACAAACTCGTTAAAAAAGTCATTTCAGCGTATAAAAGCATAGAACATCAGAATTAAGCAGTTATAACCAGTTAGTAGTCGCGGTAGAAAGTAAGAAGTAAATAAATCAGATTAAATGAGCAATACGATTATCGACACCAATTTTAACTTTCCAAATCAGAAAAGTGTCTACAAGGGCAAGGTACGTGAAGTATACGCCTTAGAAAATAATGTTTTGGTGATGATTGCTACCGATCGTTTATCGGCTTTTGATGTGGTGATGCCCAAAGGAATACCTTACAAAGGACAAATATTGAATCAGATCGCTACTAAGATGATGGCTGCTACAGAGGATATTGTTCCCAACTGGTTGACGGCTACTCCTGATCCAAATGTGGCTATAGGGGATGCTTGTGAACCTTTTATGGTGGAAATGGTGATTCGTGGTTATTTGTCTGGTCATGCCGCTCGAGAATATAAAGCCGGAAAGCGAGTGCTATGTGGTGTTGCGATGGTGGAAGGAATGAAAGAAAATGATCAATTTCCTGAACCTATTATAACGCCTGCAACGAAAGCTGAACAAGGTGATCACGACGAAGATATTTCTCGTGAAGATATTTTGAAAAGAGGTATTGTCTCTGAGGAAGATTATGTGGTCTTAGAAAAATATACACGAGCTTTGTTTGAAAGGGGTTCTGAAATTGCAGCTTCTAGAGGTTTGATTTTAGTGGACACCAAATATGAATTTGGTAAAACGAAAGATGGTAAAATTGTATTAATCGATGAAATTCATACTCCTGATTCTTCACGTTATTTTTATGCAGAGGGCTATCATGAACGTCAAGAAAGAGGTGAAGCGCAAAAGCAACTTTCTAAAGAGTTTGTGCGGCAATGGCTTATAGCAAATGACTTTCAAGGTCTAGAAGGACAGAAGGTTCCTCATATGAGCGATGAGTATATTGAAACTGTTTCTGAGCGCTATATTGAATTATATGAGAATATTACTGGTGAAAATTTCGTCAAAGCCGATATTTTAAATATTCAACAGCGTATAGAAAAAAACGTTTTAGGATATTTAAACAGCTAGAATAGAAACATTTTCGTTTTATTCTTTTCTACGCCAATACTGGGTTCTTCCTAGCAGTGAAAACCCAAGATATCCTCTTACTTTCAGTTTATTAGTTTCTACCAGCTCGAGATAGCACTTATAAGTTTTACCATTTTGAGGGTCTAAAATGGTTCCTCCATTATATTCTTCATCATCTTTTTGTAAGTCCTCAATAATGACTAAACCGTTAATGGGCTGGTTTTTCTTGGCGCCTTCACATTGCTCACAAATACCACTTGAATCACCTACGTAACTCTTGACTATTTTAGCGAAATAGCTATTCTTTGTTTTATAAATTTCAATCAGCGCTTTTTTCTCATTTGTTTCGTCGTCATATGTTTCCCACTGACCTAGAATGCTTTGAGCATTTGTGTTCATACTTAACGTTGCGATGAACAAGATATACAGATATTTCATTTTGTATGAGGTTTTGCTGTTTAGTTCAAATTCGATGTAGTCTTTTGACCAGTTAAAGCATTTAAAGTTAAGATTAAAATTCCAAAACTACTCTGACTCAATGCCCATTGACGCAAATAATGATAAGTATGAAAGCGGCCAAAACTGTGAGAGTTGTATAGAATCTTTCTATAATTCGTACCCAATTCAAATAGTACGCATAAAATTCAAAAATAAACTACTGTTCCACTAGATATTTCAAGCGTTTAAGCAGTTGTTTCAATGCTATTACCAATGTTCGGTGCCTTTTTCTCCTTTAAATGGCCCGGTTAAATCGGGGGTAATCCAACCTGCATAAAATTGACTTGCCTGTGCTTTCACCAGTACCTTATCGATAAAACAATCCAGATTTTGAGGATAAAAGGCTAAATGATTCTTTAAGGGTTCAAATTCAGGAAAAGGGTTCGGATAAGACCAAGCAACAGGCTGGTCAGTCCTTGTGGATAAGGCCCAGTACATTGCGCTACCCTTCCATTCACACATTGAGGTCTTATCAACCACTTGAGCGAGCATACTCATATCAATATCAGACTTTGAGATATAATATGTTGGTGGACTTGCAGTTTCTAAAACTGCCCAAGCATTTCGGGTCTTCGCAATGGTTTTTCCTTGGTGTTTCACTTGAACGAGTTGATTAACTTTTTCTAAAACTGGGGGTCTTGGAAAATCCCATACCGATCGTTGACCCTTTTTTGGAACCACAGCGAACGCAGGTCTCTTTGATCCTGTGTTATCCCAATGATCGCGCGCTCGTTTCAGCCAATTTGGAATGTTACCTATTTTCTTATTCTGACTCATATAGTTAGTGCCTATAAATTTCCCTCCATATTTCTAATAAACCGATCATTTTTGAATTGCATCCAAAAAAGGTTTCATCGTTAAAAGTTTGATATCATCTCGTTTTTTCAATTGACGTAAAAACCAACCTTTGTGTCCCGCGCCATAAATTATTAAAAATCGTTTTCCTTTGTAGCGATGTTTCTCTAATGCTTTTTCAATATTCCAATAGTGTGCAATATTTATATTTTCCCATCCACCCAGACCTAATTCTACATTAAAAAGACGGTTGTAAGGTTGAAGGGCTAGATCTTGAATGCTATCATAACTATATGTGTGAATAAAATAAGGATTGTTCACTTTTCCGGTAGATCGATAGACAGCATCTGAAAGTCGGTTTCCATCTTGGTAAGCTTTCCAATCGGAAACTCTCGTAGAGTCCTTACTAATCGCTCTTAGTTTTGCAGTTCTTTCATCTGCCATAGGTTTGGTCCATCCAGCCGTGGGAATTATTTCAAAATCCATTTCCTTGGTAAGCGGAAAAACTACATCTGTATATTCTGGAAATCGCATGACGCGTGGTTCTGTAATCCGATCATTTTTTTTAAACCCATTCATTGCCTCCTCAAAGCGATCGGGTGGAATTTCAGCTAAAATATAGTCTGGCTTAATTTCGCGAATAAGCTTTTCTAAATATGCAGTGTTATAAACGCTATCTGTTAAATGTCCACTATGGATGGTGCCAAGTATAAGAACCTCATTTTTAGATCGCTCATTTTTCTCACTTTTCGATAATTTGTTACAACCGACGAGTATAGGTAGGCAGGCAATCATTAGATATGCTAATCTGATTTTTTTCATCCCATGAGGAGGTTTAAAATATTGGTAATAGGTTGCAGTTCAGTATTTGATGTGGTTATCGATTCTAGAACACTAGAGCCTACGATTTGAAATTCGTTTTGTAGCGCCTTGATACATGATTCCGCTTCGAGAATGGTAATGCCATTCGGCACTTGATAATATGTCTGATCATAGTCGTTCGGTTCTAAACAGTCAAAATCAAAATGTAGATAAAGGTGTATAATACTTTTTGCTCTTAATGTACTAACCAATTCAGGAATGTTTAAGATTTGGGGAGCGTATATATTTCCTTCTTGAATTCGAATCTTTTCTAAAGAATCTATATCGCGTAAACCCACATAGTGAATTTGTGAAGCATTTATAGTGGAAGATAATAACGGATTCATTCTAGGCTCTCCCTCTCCCAATAGCGTTCGTAACGGCATTCCATGAAAATTACAACTTACCGAATCGCAGGGTCTATTGATATCGGCATGAGCGTCAAACCATATCACACCTAAGTTGGGGTAAATTTGGTTGAGATAAGAGACAGGTACAATTTCTAATCCGCAGTCGCCACCAATGGTTTGAATATTTTCTGGTTGCTGTTCTTCAAGCCTACCTTTAAAGCGATGGAGTTGTTCTACGATAGCATCAAAGTTATTGATGTTGAATTTCTTTTCTCCATTGGCACCAGCAGAAATAGTTGATAAGGGAATGGTTTCGAAGGCATCGTCATTTAATTCATTTAAAACGGTTTGCGCCCCAGACTCAATATTTCTGCCATTTCCAGAGCCTTGCCATTGCGGGAAATAAATTTTCATTTATGGACGTTTGTTATTTATTTAGAATGAACTAGACTAAGGTGTTGTAAGAAATTCACTTCACGTTTTTATAAGCTATTACCATACTCTTGATTCACAGAACACCTTCTAGAGTTCACTGATTTTCCCTAAATGAAGGTGTTTTAAATCAACTGTATTTCAACGCCATGGATCTAATTTCTACTTTTTTTCTTCACGTAAAATTTTTTCTATTTTACGGCCTTTTGCCAATTCATCAATCAGCTTTTCCATACGTCTACATTGTTTGTACAATTCAAATTCATCTTCAATTTCTTCAATGCGATAACCACAAACAACTCCTTTAATGAGATGTGCATTAGGATGGATTTTTGCTTTTTCAAAAAATGTTCTAAAGGTTACTTTATCTGTAATAAGTTTTTGCAGTTGGTCTTCATCAAAACCAGTAAACCATTCCAAGACTTGGTGAAACTCTTCTTTTGTTCTACCATTCTTTTCCAGTCTATTCCAGTAAAGCGGATAAATAGATGCAAATATCATATTGGCAACTTTTTCATTTTTTTCGGCCGTTACTTTCATGTCTAATTGATTTAAAATTGGGTCATCTTAACGATTAGGCTATGCGTCCATTGTGGGCAGTTCCTTAGAAATTGTTCCCTTGAGGAATCAGGCAAATAAAGTTAGTATTTTTTTGTTGAGTAAAATTGTAAAAATGAACTATAGCCGTTTTTAGCAGCTGTTTTTTTTAATTCAAATCCCATACAAATTTCCAACTTTCATTGGTTTGCCTTTTCCAGACGGTATGGACAACTCTGGTATTCTTTTTCATATTACCTGTAGAATCGCGATAATTAAAAATAACTATTTCAGTCAACTTCCGATATGTGTTATTTTTCTGAAAGTTCTTTCTTGTCAACATAAAAGTTTTGATCTACTTTAAAAGTAGTGGCATCTGGGTTGGCTTTTTCTGTTTTCCATGCAGTAGTGGGGTGTAGCCAAAGCTCTTCGTTATCTACAAATACGCGAATAGGCATGGCAAAGCCATCTACAACGTTAGTATAACGGTATTTTATTAGGTTACCATCTTGCATTTCATATTCAAACATAGGAATCATTGTTGTTCTTAGATACTGATCAAAGACTTTAGATAAGTCTACACCAGATTTTTCACTAACGTAATTTTCAACCTGTTGCGTAGTTACCGTTTGATGGTAAAAACCTTTATTTAATCCTCTTAAGATTTTTCTCCATTTTTCATCATCGTCTATTACCTGCCGTATAGTATGTAGCATATTGGCACCTTTCGGGTACATATCGCCGCTACCTCGCTTATTAACATTATATACTCCTATAATCGGGCTTTCATTCTTGATGTTGTCGCGTATGCCGATAGCATATTCCGAACCTGCCTGTTTTCCGTAATGGTAGTCTACATAGAGTGCTTCAGAATACGTGGTAAAGCCTTCATGCACCCACATATCGGCAATATCTTTATAAGTGATATTATTCGCGAACCATTCGTGACCGGCTTCATGAATGATGATATAATCAAATTTGAGTCCCCAGCCAGTTTTAGAAAGGTCTCTTCCAAGATACCCTTGCATATACTTATTGCCATAGGTGACAGAGCTCTGATGTTCCATTCCCAAATAGGGTACTTCAACCAATTTAAAACTATCCTCGTAAAATGGATATGGACCGAACCAGTGCTCAAAAGCTTTCATTAATTTGGGCACATCAGTAAATTGGTTTTTGGCCTTTTCTATATTATCGCGTAGCACGTAATAGTCTAAATCTAAAACTCCCTTTTCACCTGCATACTTCTCATCGAAATGAACATAGTCCGCTATATTAACATTAACACCATAATTGTTAATCGGGTTCGCTACAAACCAATGATAGGTTTTGGTAGCGGTTTGTTCTTCTATCTTTCGAAGACGCCCGTTAGCGACACTCATTAGGTCTTTAGGTGCTTTTACACTGACAAGCATACTATCAACTTCATCATACATATGATCTTTGTTTGGCCACCAAACGCTAGCACCCAAACCTTGGCAAGAGGTGGCAACAAAGTGCTTACCGTTTTCATCCTTTTTCCATGAAAAACCACCATCCCACGGTGCTCTTACTGCTTCTTTTGGTTTGCCTGAATAGTGTACGACAATCTCGTTATAATCCCCGACTTTTTGAGCCTTTTCTAGTTTGACAAAGTGTGCATTGATTTTTGATTCAAAATCTAATTTTTCACCGTCTTGGGTTATTTTTTCGATTTTTAGCGGAGGTTGTAAATCTATCTGAAGCACTTGTTCTTCGTTCAAGACTTTATAACGAATGGTGTTAGTGCCCGAGATAAATTTTTCATCTGGTTTTACTTCAATATCCAAATGATAGTAATTTAAGTCCCACCAAGCGCGCTCTCCAGTAATACTACCGCGAAGGGTGTCTTGTTCTGTAAATTTTTGTGAAACTGCAGTAAAAGATAATAGCAGTAAGGCAATCAATACTATTTTATTTTTCATATCTAATTGAATCTTTGTTTTATCTAAAAACGGCATTTGGAAAAACTACAGGGCTTTCAAATCCATCTTTGCTCACCGCAGAGATACCAAAGAAAAAATTATCGATTACGATTCCTTCTAAAACATATTCGGAAACATCACCAACAAATCGGCTATGGTCCCATGTAGGTGAAGTAGTATCTCTCCAGTAGATTTTATAACCTGCTGCGCCTTCAACTTTACTCCATTTGAACTTTGCTGATGGCTCTACGATGCCTCCAATCTCTACTTTTGCAGGAGCAGGAGGTGCCCAAGCTAAAGAAGCCATGTTGATTGCATTTACCGCAGTTAATTTTTTAGCATAGTCAAAATTGACATGTTCTAACACATCTCCGTAATTGATGCCGTTTTCGGTTCTAATATCTTGGTGTTGTTGGGTATAATTTTCGTGAGCTTCCATAATTCGAATTCCCGCATAACCGGCATCATTAAAGGGTCTGTGGTGTCCACCTCTACCAAAACGATCTAAACGGTAAATCATCATTGGGTTCATCTCTGGCATATAGGTTTTGGTAGTTTTATGCACATATCTCGCTAATTGTCGGGAAACACCATCGACTTCTCCACCATAAAAACGTCTTGCTTTTCGCTCTTTTTCGCTTTCTGTTGCTGGCACAGGCTCAGAGAAAATTCTAAAATCACGATTACTTATTACGCCGTCGACACCGGTAATATTTCCAATCATGTCGTTATTGAAAATTCCTATGATATCCCAACCATCAGCTTTCATTTGTTTGACAAGCCCCTGACCCCCGAAAAGTCCTTGTTCTTCTCCTGATAATCCTAAGTAGATAATACTGCTCTCGAATTTATATTTTGAGAGGACTCGTGCTGCTTCAATAGTGCCTGCCATTCCACTAGCATTATCATTTGCCCCAGGTGAATCATCTGTGAAATTAGTAGGATCACTCACACGAGAATCAATGTCACCACTCATAATAATATAGCGGTTAGGGTATTTGGTTCCTCTTTGTATTGCTACCACATTAACCACATAAACATCGTTAACGATGCGTTGATTTGTACCTTTTTTGACTAAATCTCTTTGAAACGAGACACTCAAGCAAGAGCCACAGTTTACAGATATTTTATCAAACTCACTTTTTATCCATCTACGCGCTGCCCCTATACCACGGGTTTGCGAAACTGTGTCGCTTAAAGTGTGTCTAGTACCAAAGTTCGCTAGTGTTGTAATATCTTTTTCGATACGTTCAGCTGATACCGCATCTATAATATCATAAATGCGTTGATCGGTTTGAGCAATTGTTTCGATTGAAATTAATAAAAGAGATAAGAGAATAATTTTTTTCATAATGCATATTTTGGCTGTTCTAAAATACGTTTAATCTTTGAATTGAAGGGGGAAAAAAGTATTAAGAAGATTTAGCTCTAAGGCTTATTAAACCAAGTATTGGACCTATGGCTAATAACGTAAATAAGTACTTTGGATTTATTATCGTTGATAGGTGAGAAAGTATTTGAATACTAGCAATACTAATAGCAAACCCAATACAGTTTACAAGTGTTAAACCAGTTCCTTTAAGTTTAGCAGGAACAGCAGCTGCTACTAAGGTTGAAAATTGAGGAGAATCAGCGGTAACTGCCATTCCCCAAAAACACCAACCCATTAGAAAGAATACATGGTTTATTTGAAACAATAAAGGAGATACTATACAAAGTAAACCAGATATTGCTAAGGCTGTTTTAGCGACTTTGTAGCTTCCAATAGTTTGCGACCACATGCCGCCGAGTACACACGATAGTCCCCCTAAGGCAATGATGGTGCCTGTCCATAACGAAATAGAGTGTGTTTCAGCATGTATTTCGTTGTAGGTTTGAATGGCTAAAGGAGTAAAGGCCCAAAAAGCATAGAGTTCCCACATATGCCCAAAATAGCCCAAAGCTGCTTTTCGAAAGCTCAATAGTTTAAAAAGTTCGGGTCCCGTACGTAGTTTTAATTGTAAGCTAGGTTTTCTATAGGGTCCGTTTGGTACAAATATCCAAAGTGTCAACCCTCCCAAAACCGAAATACTTGAAGTTACTTGAATTACGATATCGGGATTGCTTCCCCAGTTTGTGCTGCTTATGAAGTATGGAAATGCGGCCCCAAGTACCAAAGCACCAACTAAAAAACCTAATGCCTTACCTAAGCCTTTTTCATAATAGTCAGCAGCGATCTTCATGCCTACAGGATAAATTCCTGCCAAGAAAAAACCGGTTCCAAAACGGGATAAAAGTAAAATCCATTTCGTCAACTCGTCCGAAAGGGCCACCACGTTGCAAAGAGCCGCTAAAATGGAACACACCATAAAAATCCGTGATGGAGAAAATCGGTCGGCAATCATAAGCAGGGCAAATACCAAAGTGCCCGTGATAAAGCCAAACTGTACCGAGGAAAGCATATGTCCAACCAATTCCGTACCAAATCCGATTCTCAGAATTAATTCATCTACAATAGCATTGCCAGCAAACCAGAGCGAGGTGCAAGCAAATTGCGATAAAATAATAACAGGAAGTATGTAGGGCTTTGGACTCAAGGCATACCTTTAGCGAATAAAAGTAACCTTTTTGATTAGATTATTATCAATCTCATAGATTGCAACCGCTTTAAATTTTGCGTTACCAATACTCACAACTTCTTCGTCGATAACCTTGTTGCCCACTACAATTCGGTTGTTAATAGTACAGTTTAAGTCTTTAGCGCGTTTAAAAAAATCGGTGTAACTATCGCGTAATGCAGGTTTTCCTGTCAAAGTGATGGTTTCTGGAAAGTCCGCGAGCGTAATATCTTCGGTATAGGTGTCAACAAAAAGGTTAATGTTTCGAGCATTATAAGCTTCCAATTGCCTTTCTACAATATTCTCAGTTTCTAGAGGTGGCGTATTCTCATGAATAAAAGTCATGCTTTTTATTTGTCCGTTTTCCACCTCATAAATTGCAGCCTGATGATAAGTCTCTCCATTTTCTTTAACTATTTCTTCGTCAATAATGACATCACCCATTACGATACGTTGCACTACTTCAACTTGGGTATCAAAATTTTCCGCCATATGTTGTCCATAGTTCGCTTTAATTTTTGATCTTCCTGCGTATAGCCCGGCATTCGGAAAGTTTCTTACTTCAACTGAATCAGAAAAACAAGAGGCAAAACCATTTAAATCTTTTGAATTGAAAGTTTCTACTTGTTTATCAATTATCATTTCAGGGTTGTCATCAGTAACTAAAACCAAGTGCCTACCATCAGGACTCACGGCCATTCTAGAAATATTATAAATTTCTTTTTCTTTAAATTCATGTAGTACGTTGAGGGCATTTTCTTCACCCAAAGTTGCTAACATAATTTGTTTTCCATTGGGAATAAGAATTTCTGTTTTATTCAACCAACACATATCTTGTGCGTTAGATGGCATATTAAAAAGATCTTTAATTTTTCCAGTTTGCGTATTGTAAGAAGCTATCATACCCGAACCGTTTGCTGAACTAATAAAACTGATTGATTTAGAACTTGGTATTTTATGAAGTGAACGACCAACACCTTGATCTATAGTATTGTTTTTATTTTCTGGCAAGTAGTTGAGCATCAGATTCATGCCGTCTTTAACTAAGACAGAAGTAATAAGCTGATCTTCAGTATCCCAAACGTGATAGCCAACCTTTAATTTATCAATTAAAAGTGTTGGCTGCCAACTTTCATTACCATAACGATACAGGCGTTGCAAACCATTTTTATCTAATCGAATAGCGGAAATATCTTCTGAATTTGGAATACGTAAAGGAGAATATTCACTGCCTAAAGGCGTATTGGTTAACCAAGAAGCGGTACCACTTGCAATATCATATTTAGCAATGTCGGTTTGCTCATTTCTGGTAGATACAAATATAATAGTCTCGTTGTCGTAGAATGACGGTTGATTATCATATCCATTCTGATTCGAAACGATGCGCATATTTTCAAAACTAACTCCTGGGTAGTGCTGAACTATATCAAATAAATACACATTCGTATTCGGCTGTGCAAATAGAGTACATGCGGATATTAATAGTACGGGGAACAAAAATTTTCTCATCGTTTTGATTTTTTTTCATTAATCATATCGAAATTAGACGCAATGTTAGCTATTCTTGAGATATTGAAGAAGGAAAATCGACCAATGTCATTTTTTAGCCAGTATAAACACCTTATGATCATCAACTTACTTAGATGATCTTAGTTTTTAAGTATTAGAATTTTAGCAAGTAAGTGTTTGAAGTGTTCTGCTGTTGTAAACGGATTCATTATGGTACATCTGAGGTAGTGAACTCCCCTCAGTTTTGTTTGGACGATATAAAATTCGCCATCTTCAAGAAGTTTGCGGCGAATATTAATATTTATCGTGTTTAAAGCATCCTCATCTACGTGATCATTTACATAGCGAAAACACAAAATGTTCGACATTGGTCTAACCGCCAACTCAAATTCAGGGTTTTCTTCAACTATTTTGCCAAATTCGATACCACGATCAAATAGGGTAGTGACGTAAGCATCAAAAACGTCTTCACCGTAGGTTTTTAATAAGGAAAACCAATGAAGCGCCATCATATTTTTGGTACATTCGAAGGTGCGTTTACCAGAATTATACCAGTCAGCGTCTACAGAATCTTCAAGAAGATAGTCCGCTTTCTGGCTAAAAGTAGCGTTCGATGTTCTTCCATCACGATATACTAACGCCGTTGTAATACCTGGCATCATCATCATCTTATGTCCGTCAATTACCACAGAATCAGACGCTGATATTCCGGATAAAAGCCCTTTGTATTTGCTTGAAAAAAGTAAAGCGCCGCCATGCGCAGCATCGACATGGTACCACAGTTTATATTTTTGAGCAAAAACACCAATAGTCTTTAAGTCATCAAAAACACCTGTCGCGGTGGAGGGAGCACTGCCAACAATAGCAAAAACCTCAATACCATTTAGGACCGCTTCTTTGTATCGTTTTTCAAGAAGAGAGGTATCCATGGAAAAATCAGCTTTCACAGGAATTTTGATAATACCCTGTTCTCCAAGTCCCATAATTTTAGCGGCTCGTTCCACGCAGTAATGGGCTTCTTCACTGACTATGATACCCAGGGGTTTTGAATGCCCTTGATTCCAAATATCTATGGAAACTTTTGCTTTTCTTGCAGTTAGTAAAGCGGTAAGATTTGCCAGCGTTCCACCTGAGGTTAAAAACCCACTTGACTGTACGCCATACCCTATTTTTTCAGAAAGGAGTTCCGTTATAATTCGCTCCATAGGATTGGTGATCATACCCATTTCATATACGGCGGTACCATTGTTTAAAATAGCACTAATCATTGACGTTAAAACCGTTATGGGTGCCGCCGGAGCGACTTGATGCGCAATATACTTAGGGTGATGTAGGTGTGTAGAGCGTTTTAGTGCTTCTTGTAAAAGCAGTTCTGAATCTCCATGATTCAGATAATCACGCCAGAATTCAAGAGATGCAGAAGGTTCTTTCCAATTAATGACTTTACCTCGGTTTTGATCAAATGCTTGAGCAATATGATCTCCTAGTTGGTCAATCAGTTGATGTCCATTCTTTTTAAAACTTTCAGAAGAATATACTTTTCTAAGAAGATCACTGTTCATTAGATAAAATTAGAATCTTCACGAATAGCATCCAAATAAAAAACCGCCCCAAAAAGGAGCGGTTTTCACTTCTGTCTCAACAAAAGTTTCAATTTGAATTAGTCAAAGGTATAACCATTGTCAGCAGCTACTTTATCAGCAATCTGAGTGCGTAGCGCTACTACATTTGGGTTATTAGTATATTTAGTAAAACGTTTAAGGCCCATAAGCATCATACGTTGTTCATCACCTTCTGCAAAGGAAACAATAGCTTCTTTTCCATTCTTTATGACTACATCAACTGCATTATATAGGTTTAATTTCGCCATTGTAATTTGTGTTGCTTGAGCTTCTTCCCCAAAACGTTTTGCATTTTTCTCTGTTCTCAGAATGGTGCTCTCTGCCATATATACTTCGATCAAGATATTAGATGCAGCCATCATTAATTGTTGGTGTTTTTCCAATTCAGGTCCAAATTTTTGAACCGCAGAACCAGCTACCATTAAGAATACTTTTTTCAAACGAGCTACCAAGTCTTTTTCCTCAGCAAATAGTTCAGAAAAGTCGGGAGCATCAAAAGAAGGAATGCCCATTAATTCTTCACCTACAGCCGTAGCTGGACCAAGAAGGTCTACATGACCTTTCATAGCTTTTTTTACCAACATACCTACAGCAAGCATTCTGTTGATTTCGTTGGTGCCTTCATAGATACGACCGATACGAGAATCTCTCCAAGCTGATTCCATAGGGGCTTCCGCACTATATCCCATACCGCCAAAAATCTGAAGACCTTCATCTGTAGTTTCTTGAACATGTTCTGAAACGGCTACTTTTAATATCGAGCATTCAATAGCATATTCTTCAACACCTTTCAATTCTGCTTCTTGATGTGAATTTCCTTCCGAAACACGAATGGCAATTCTATCTTCAATATTTTTTGCTGCTCTATAACTTCCTGATTCACCAACATAAGTATTGGTAGCCATTTCTGCGATTTTCGATTTAATGGCTCCAAAATTTATGATGGGAGTCTTAAACTGAATACGCTCGTTCGCATAGTTTACAGCCTCTTTTACAACTCTTCTTTGTGCATCTAAACATGCAGCCGCTAACTTGATTCGACCTACATTTAATGCATTCATTGCTATTTTGAATCCGTTGCCTCTTTCAGAAAGCATATCCTCAACCGGAACTTTCGTTTCATTAAAGAAAACCTGACGGGTAGAGGAGGAGTGAATACCTAGCTTCTTCTCTTCATCGCCCATAGTAATGCCGTTTTCCGGATCATTTTCTACGATAAAGCCAGTAATATTTTTATCATCTTCGATACGTGCAAAAACGATAAGTAGGTTACAGAAACCTGCATTTGAAATCCACATTTTCTGACCCGTAATACTATAATATTTGCCATCATCAGACAATACAGCCTTCGTCTTACCTGAATTGGCATCAGAACCAGCACCTGGTTCGGTCAAACAATACGAACCCAACCATTCACCAGAGGCCAATTTTGGAACATATTTTTTCTTTTGCTCTTCATTACCGTATAATGTAATTGGCATCGTACCGATACCGGTATGTGCTCCAAATGAGGTACTGAAAGACCCCGTTGCACCAGAGATGTAGTCACACACCAACATAGTAGAAACAAATCCCATTCCCATTCCACCATATTCTTCAGGAACCGCTATACCTAAAAGTCCGAGTTCACCAGCTTTTCGCATGGTTTCAGCCGTAAAGGCGTAATCTTTACTTTCAAAACGTTCCCAATGTGCCCAAAGCTCTCTATCTACAAATTCTTTGGTACTATCACGCATCATTTTTTGTTCTTCGGATAAATCTTCCAAAGTAAAAATATCTTCACATTTGGTTTCTTTAACAAGAAACTGTCCGCCTCTCAATATTTCTTTTGTTGCTGTTTCTGTACTCATAATATTTATTTCTTTTTCTAATTCAAAAACTCAAAAATACCAGCGGCTCCTTGTCCTGTTCCTACACACATGGTTACAATACCGTATTTTCCTTGCATATTTCTTTTACGCATCTCATCAAACAATTGAACAGATAGCTTGGCTCCCGTGCATCCTAATGGATGACCTAAAGCAATTGCCCCACCATTTACGTTGACGATATCTTGATTTAAATCTAACTCGCGCATTACTGCTAAAGACTGAGAAGCAAAAGCTTCGTTCAGCTCAATCAATTCAATATCATCTTGTTTTAGGCCTGCTTGCTTTAATGCCTTTGGAATCGCGGCAACCGGACCAATACCCATTATTCTTGGTGGAACACCTGCCGCAGCATAATTCACTAAACGCGCAATCGGTTCGAGATTCAACTCTTTTACCATTTCTTCGCTCATAATTAAAACAAAAGCAGCACCATCACTCATTTGTGAGGAGTTACCAGCAGTAACACTACCACCAGCCGCGAAAACTGGTCTTAGTTTATTTAATACTTCAACAGAAGTTCCTTTTCTTGGCCCTTCGTCTTTGGTTACCGTATATTTTTTTTCAGCTCTTTTGCCATTTGCATCTAAATAGGTTTGCTCAACTTCAATGGGTGCAATTTGACTTTGAAAGCGATCTTCTGACTGTGCCTTCAAAGCTTTCATATGAGAATTGTATGCAAAATTATCTTGGTCTTCGCGTGATACTTTGTACTCGTTCGCTACAGCTTCCGCAGTATTTCCCATTCCCCAGTAATAATCTTCATGACCTTGTTTTGCTAAATCATAGTTCAGTTCTGGCTTATTTCCTGTCATAGGTACGGAGCTCATACTTTCTGCCCCACCAGCAATGATACAATCTGCCATTCCTGCTTGAACTTTTGCAGCTGCTATTCCGATTGTTTCAAGTCCTGAAGCACAAAACCGATTTACGGTTACACCAGGAACATCAACAATGTCTAATCCCATTAATGAAATTAAACGAGCCATATTTAATCCTTGTGAACCTTCTGGCATTGCATTTCCAACAATGACATCGTCGATACGCTTCTTGTCGAAATTGGGCAATTCCTTCATCATATGCTCAATGGTCTCGGCTGCCAATTCATCAGTACGCTTAAAACGGAATACTCCTTTTGGGGCTTTACCCACTGCGGTTCTATATCCTTTTACTATATATGCTGTTTTCATCTTTTTAGTTTCTTAGGGGTTTGCCAGTTTTCAACATATGTTGAATTCTTTCCAAGGTTTTCTTCTCTGAACATAATGATAAGAAAGCTTCGCGTTCAATATCTAAAAGGTACTGTTCTGATACCCGCGTTGGTTCCGATAAATCACCACCTGCCATTACATAAGCAAGTTTATTTGCGATCTTCTTGTCATGTTCGCTGATATAATGACTTGCTTCCATAGAATCTGTACCAACAACGAACATACCTAATGCTTGTTTACCTAAAACTTTAATGTCTTTTCGCATTGGAGGTTGTGTATAGCCTGCTTCCGCCATCAGTTTTGCGTGTGCTTTTGCAGTTGCGATTTGTCTGTCTTTATTAACAACCACAATATCTTTTCCTTTTTGAAGCAAGCCTAAATCAAAGGCTTCATAAGCTGATGTAGATACTTTTGCCATCCCAATCGTCAAGAAATATTCTTGTAAAACGTTTAGCTCAACATCTCCCTTAAGGAAGGTGTCTTGTGCACGCAGCGCCATTTCTTTAGAACCTCCACCACCAGGAATCACACCAACACCGAACTCAACAAGACCCATGTAAGTTTCTGCAGCTGCCACTACTTTATCAGCGTGTAGCGAAATCTCACAACCGCCACCTAATGCCATTCCGTGCGGAGCAGATATAGTTGGAATTGAAGAATACCGCATACGCATCATGGTGTCTTGGAACATCTTGATCGCCATATTCAGCTCATCATATTCTTGCTCAACTGCCATCATGAAAATCATTCCGATATTCGCACCTACGGAGAAGTTTGCGGCTTGATTACCCACTACTAAGCCCTGAAAATCTTTTTCTGCTAAATCAATCGCTTTATTTAAACCTGCTAAAACATCACCACCAATAGTGTTCATTTTAGACTGAAATTCTACATTCAAGATACCATCCCCTAAATCTTCAACGACAACTCCGGCATTTTTAAATACCTCTTTAGACTTGCGAATGTTATCGAGAATGATAAAAGAATCTTGACCAGGAATTTTTTCCACCGATTTCTTAGGAATATCATAACAATAGGTAGCACCGTCTTTTACAGCATAGAATGATTTTTGACCAGAAGCTAACATCTCAGCCACCCAAGGGGCGGCAACTTCACCTTCCGCCTTCATGATTTCTAAACCTTTTTCAACACCGATGGCATCCCAAATTTGAAATGGCCCATGTTCCCAACCGAAACCAGCTTTTGTAGCATCGTCAATTTTATAAATATCATCGGTAATTTCTGGAATACGATGTGATACATAAGCAAATAACGCAGCAAAACTTTTTCTGTAAAACTCACCTGCCTTATCTTTTCCATCTACCAGCACCGCGAAACGATCAACAACCTTATCTATAGTCTTGGTCAATTCAAGAGTAGCAAACTTGGCACTTTTTTTAGAACGATATTCCATCGTATCTAAATCTAAAGTCAAGATTTCTTTCTTACCACCTTCACCAGTTACTTTCTTGTAAAACCCTTGTCCTGTTTTACTTCCCAACCATTTATTTTCCATCATAGTATTGATGAAATCTGGTAGTTTAAAAATATCACGTTTTTCATCATCAGGACAATTGTCATGCACACCATTGGCGGTGTGTACTAAAGTGTCTAATCCAACAACATCAACAGTTCTAAAAGTTGCTGACTTCGGCCGCCCAATAACTGGTCCTGAAAGTTTATCAACTTCTTCAACGGTCATACCCAATTCCTTTACCATATTGAAAAGACTCTGAATACTAAAGATACCAATGCGATTTCCTATGAATGCGGGGGTATCCTTTGCAATTACTGAAGTTTTTCCCAGGAACTGTTCTCCATAGCCATTCAAGAATTCAAGTACCTCGGGGGATGTTTTTGGTCCTGGAATAATCTCGAATAACTTTAAATAACGAGCAGGATTAAAGAAGTGTGTTCCACAGAAATTTTTCTGAAAATCATCGCTTCTACCTTCACTCATAAATTTGATCGGAATACCAGAGGTGTTTGAGGTAATCAAAGTACCAGGAGTTCTATGCTTTTCGAGGTTTTCAAAAACCATCTTTTTGATATCCAACCGCTCTACGACCACTTCAATAATCCAATCTACTTTGGCTACTTTTGCAATGTCATCTTCAAGGTTTCCTGTAGTAATTCGCTGTGCGAATTTTTGATGATAAATAGGAGAGGGTTTAGATTTTAGTGAAGCAGTCAACGAATCATTAACTAGTCGGTTTCGTACTACTTTGTCTTCAAGAGTCAGCCCCTTTGCTTTCTCTTTGTCGGTAAGTTCTCTTGGAACAATATCTAAGAGTAATACCTCAACTCCGATATTAGCGAAATGGCAAGCAATACCACTTCCCATAATACCCGAACCAATTACCGCTACTTTTTTAATGTGCTTGTTCATGTATGGGATTCCTATTAATTAGTTGTTTCTTTTATGTGTATCTTTTTCTCAGTAATCAAGTTGTTGATGGTCTGCATAACTTCAAAGAAGTGTGCTAATTTTTCTTCTGAGATATTATCTTTTACGGCATTATCAAATCGAAGTACAACATCTTTAGAATAATTTCTTTTTTCCAAACCAAATTCGGTCAAGTGAATTAGCACGCCTCTACCATCTTTAGGATTCGGCTTCCTTCTAATCAAACCCTTCTCTTCCATACTTTTCAGAATTCTAGAAAGGCTAGTTGCTTCCATTCCCATTTTAGGACCTAAGGCCGTTGAAGGAGTTCCTGTTTTTGGATCAATACTTAGTAGCGTGAATCCTACTGCCATAGTAGAATCAAACTCTTTCGCCTCCTCATTATACATTCTAGCAACTGCTTGCCAGGTAGCTCTAAGGACATAATCAATGGTAACGTCTTTCATAAATTTGGTCGTGGGATTTCCAAATATAAATAAATTTATTATGCATGCATAATAAATTTTAATAAAAACAAGGAATACTCAGGTATTTTCGATGAAGAGAGCGTAGGAGATTTGAATTAGGATTCAAAGGGT
>CALHCJ010000062.1 GCA_937936275.1 uncultured Flavobacteriaceae bacterium | reverse complement strand
CTCGATTGTGCCGTAACACTACCAAAAGCTACATTTGAGAATGTACACTCCCCTTCTAGTGCATTGACCCTTATATCAATTGTCTCTGTTTGAATACATCCGAAACCATTATCAAAAGTATAAGTAGCAGCGTAGTTGCCTTCACCTATACTAGGATCAAATGTACCATCAGTACTAGCTCCAGACCAAGTACCTCCTGTGGGGGAGGCTTCTAGTGTTTGTACTGGATTTGTAACTAAATATGGACCTGGTGGACTTATTGTAATTGCTTGAACTCCATCGCAAGATGCCTTGACAACCAACGTTTCTACGTCTGTTTGAACGCAACCTTGACCGTTGTCATAGGTATACTGCACAACATAAGACCCTGGCCCAATACTTGGATCAAAACTACCGTCAGTAGTTGCACCAGACCAAACACCGCCTTCGGGGCTTCCAACTAAGTTCTGCAAAGCATCTGAATCTAGGTAAGGAGCGGCATGTTCTATGGTTACTGCAGGAACATCTTCACAAGAATTACTTCCTATAAAACAGCCCATCACTTCTATTTCGGCCAAATGCAATATCCCCGAACCAGAAAGCTGAATGCGAATATAGCGTCCGTTTGAATTGATTGGTATTGTTTCTTCTAAATTAGCAGCACCCTCGAAATAAAATTCTGAAACGTTCGTGTCATTTCTTAAATCTTCGAGACTGGCAGAGATCAAAAAAGGAGACGATGATACAAAAACGTAAAAGTTTTTTAACCTAGATTGGAACGCATCACTACGATTAAATACGACTAACTCTTGAATGATATAATCTGAATCTAGATCAATTTCTAACCATGGATTAGTCTCGTTATTTGTATGCTGAAGGTCAGCGCTCCAGGGCGAAGTTCCTAGAGTATTTCCATTTATAGCTAATGTTGCTTGTCCATTTCCGTAGGTACTAGATTGAATAGCGCTAGCACCTACAGCAACGTTAGATACGGTACATCCGTTATCTACGATAACATTGGTTGTCGCATAAAAACTCTCGCTATTTGAGGTGGCAGTAATTATTGCTGTACCGGCAGATAATGCGGTAACGAGTCCAGAATTATCTACACTAGCAACATTGATATCATTTGAAGACCAAGTAAGCGTTTTATCCTCAGCATTCGTGGGTAATACAGTGGCTATCAATTGTTGGGTCTCTCCTGATTCTAAGTTAACTGAGGATGGAGTCAAATTAACCTCAGAAACCAAAACAATAGGGGCACCTACCTTAATCGATTCAGCAATCGAAGGTACTCCAGAAGAATCTAAACCAAATAACATATAGTAACCTGGAGGCAAAATATTTCTATCAGGAATATTTAACGAATAAGTGCCATTTCCCGAAAATGATATAGGAATTCGACGTTGTTCATTATTAGTACTGTGCGTAGCTGAAGACATTCTTATTAAAGAAAACTCCTGAATATTTGAACTACCTACAACTGTCATTGTACTATTATAATCTGTGGTGGCAGGAGCGCTAATTGTTGGTCTACTTGCTAAATTTCCCTGACTATCAAACAAATAAGGAGGACTATATATTTCGGCATTTAAATGATTAGAACAACTATTGCACAAGCCTCCTCCTCCAACAAAAACTCTTCCATCAGCTTGTAATATGGACACACTATGGTAAGTCCTAGGTACTTGCATCCCAGAAACTGTTCTCCATTGATTCGTATTTGGGTTATAAATTTCGGCACTCATTCTTGCTCCCTGATCAGTAAATACCAGGGCAGAACTCAGACCGCCAGTGACCAATACTTCTCCATTGGGAAGTACTACACTATTGTGCATGGTTCGTGAAAGACTTAAATTGTTTAGCGTTGGAGTAACAGTAACATTATTTTCATTATTGATATCAATAATATAAGAATTATCCTTTGCTGGATCACCACTTGCATATGAATTAGCTCCTCCAACTTTTAAAATTTTTCCTACGTCGTACATAACCGTAGTACCTTTCATGGAATAAGTATCGTCAGCTCGCTTACCAGCATCAATGAAAGAACCGTCATCATTGACATCTATCCAATGCATCTCTTCACTCGGGCCAGCGTGAAATACTTTACCATTTGGAGCTGCCCACAACCAGGCATGGTTATCTGCTCGATATACTCCTTCGTCTTCAAAATTCAAATCATTAGTGTTAAATAAAAGATCACTCCGTAACCCAGGAAGTGTTTTCCAACCTGTTTCTATTCTCCATATTTCTGCTAATTTTTCACCGTTTGGTGCAAGTCCACCACTCCATGAACCTCCAAAAACCATTGCGGAACCATCGGAAAGAGTTACACTGCCTTGATAACCCCTACCTACATTCATATTTTCAATAGGAATCCATGTATTATTGTTATAATCGTATAAAGTAGCTTTCGGATTTGATGAACCACCTGTAACTAAAAGCTGTCCATTAGGTAAATTACTTATACCCGGACAAAACATATCATGATTGGTATTCGTGGTTATTGAACCTAAAGCGACTCCATCAGTTCCACTAAAAGGATCAAAAAGTTCTGTATATGTAAATCCGTCACCTCCACCGAAAAAGTCACGGTATTTAGATGACCAAGTAATTAATCTACCATCTGGAAGATTAGCCACTGCAACTGGTACAATTCCAAATGGTATTGGATCGCTCCAACTTCCAATAGCATTGTAAGGAGGGTTTACCGTAATCGTACTCGTTGCTGTAAAACTGCCATCGGTAGTCGTCACTGTAATCGTAGCACTTCCTGCTAAGATGCCAGTAACCAAGCCAGTTCCATCTACCGTAGCCACGGTCTCATCATCTGAACTCCATACAACA
>CALHCJ010000061.1 GCA_937936275.1 uncultured Flavobacteriaceae bacterium | reverse complement strand
CTTTTCAGTTTCGTGTAGTAATTCTTCCATCCGTTGGTAGCGATACTGCGAATGACTTTCAAGAATGTGTTTTTGATTCTTTTCATCTTTTGCAAAAGCAGCACTCTGAAAATGGTTAGAACACACGAGTTGATTACTTGCGTTTGGCACTTCATATACACCAAAGTTTTTAGGAGCAACTTCTATAATGGCTGCTTTTTTGTCTTTCGCGCTTCCGACGAAAATCGATTCTGAAACGAAAACTTCTCGTTTTTTAGCAATAGCGATTGCTTCTTCAATGGTGGATGCATATTGTAGTATTTCTCTAGTCACTAAAGAAACGGGCGTTTTTGCTACTAAAGGAAACTGTGATTTTCCAGCATTAATAGTCACGGTTAAGCCTTGGTTGTTCATGCCAGAGACGACGCCAATCATACCTCCCCAGGTGACGGACATAAACTTGTGTCCGTCATCAGGTGCTACAAAAGCAATAATTTTGTTTTTTGCAAAATCATCGCCCGCATAGAAATCAAAGTTTCGTCCAATTAATAGTTTACCGTCTTTGGTATTTTCTCCCCAAGAAGCAAAAGAAGAACAACCCACTAAGGCTAAATCTTGTAGTGCGTGACCAATATCGTGTGCCCCATGAAAATAGAGCACACGAGGATATTCTTCTGCGATATAATCGTAATTGGGAGATGCATATTGAGAGATACCATAAATCTCTGTTTTGTATTGCTCATCAATATGTAAATACACTTTACGATTGAACCATGCCAAAAACTTTCGCAGTATATTTTGATATCCCTTAGAAGGTACCAAGTCATCAATTTTTTTGAGAAAAACAGCTTCCTGTTGGTTAAATAATTCTTGACTGAGCGCACCTTGGTATAAACCTAGTTCCATAGGATTGCCTTTCACATACATCTCCCATAACCCATGCTTGTTTTTAGTCAAAAAATTAGTTCCAATAGTATAAGTCGAATCTGATATTGTAGTTCTTTCTGGAAGTGTAACATCATATTGGCTCAGATCTGGCCGATCTTTTAAACCTCTAGATACGCCACATGAACTTAATGCAAATATGAGAATAAGACAAGCAGTTGTAGTTTTTGAAAACGGCACTTATAGATGTTTTAAGTTTTGTTCGGTTCGTTTTATGGCAAGTTCATCTTTATAGTCTAACCATTTCTGTCCCCAATATTTTCGCGTAAAATTATCGAAATTCCGCATTATTAAAACATTTGAAAGCATATTTAAAAAACGTAACGGACTACGAGGTAAAGCGCGTAAGGTCATCGAAAAACCACCATCTAAATATTTGATATAATGCCAATACCCACTGGGCATGTAGAGCGCGTCGCCATGTTTCATGTCTGCTTGAATACCTTCAGCATACTGCAAGGCCGGATATTTTTCGAAATCTGGGTTATCCATATCGATGGATTCTAGGTTGTGAATAGAGTAGGGCACGCGATATAGATATTTTGTCTGTGCTGGGGAGAATAACGTAACGCTTTTGTGACCATCAAAATGAAAATGCATACTGTCAGGTAGATCAATATCATAGTGCATAAAGACCTTTGATTCTCCACCTCCAAAAAAAAGGGCCGGTAGTTTTTTAAAAAATTTCAGTCCGATATCAGGGTATTCAAAGTCTTTTAATAATTCTGGCATTTTCTTTAAAATTTCATAGAAAAAAATACGCAGATCTGTAGGTTGTGTTTTTAAGATCTCGATATAATCATAGAGTTTCATCTCTTTTTTTGGGGCGTAGACACTTTCATTGTCTTTTGCTGGTTCGTTATTGTATAGGGGTACAATCTGATCACCAGAACGCTTCTGTATATAGTCTAATTTCCACTTTTCGTATGCAGGCCAGGCTCTAGTTAAGTTTTCAATAAGCACTGGCTTTTGAGGTTTGTAGTATTGGGCTATAAAATCTTCTTTAGAAATATTTTTTACACGGGGTACGGGAGTAGTTTTGAATTGACTCATCACACATGTATTTTATTAGAACTATGTTTTTCTTTGCGCTTTATTTTATTGACCAGATATTCACCACCTAGAATTTCAGAACAGGTCACCACACCACTAATGGTGACACCTAAAATACCATGCATGTTCAGACTTTGCCCAGTGAAGAACAAATTGGGAATCTTCGTTCGTGGTGAAATGAACGATAGTAAGGGGTTATTTGCATCTTTTACATAACCGTACATAGAACCTTTGTTACAGCCTATGTAATCACGATAAGATAGAGGTGTGGAGGTATACACCGATTGAATACATTCTCGAATATTTGGAAATTTCTTTTCCAACTCTTTTAAAAAGACTTCAGTCTTAGCCTCTTTGAAGGCTTCATAACTTTGACCACGATCATTTTTATGAGCGACAGTATTAAAAGTATTTTCCCATTGGGCTACTTCTTCATAATGCATATACGTAATTGCGGTTAGCTGGTCGCCCCACTCATCCTGATTCTTGCGCACACCCATTGAAATCATGTAGGTTTCTGGCCAACTTTTTTGTGTATATTCATGACCTTGCCATACGCGAGAAGCATCTTTAAAATGATAGTAGTTTTTATTTAGGTAGGGAAAGGTTTTTGGTTTTAAAACGATATGAATGCTAAACGCTGAAATAGTACTTTGTAAATCTTGAATTCGACTATTATACGATTTGCGAAAGTGTTCTTCTCCTACCATTTTTAGCGTAGTCTTCGGTTCAATGTTTGAAATGAACAGATCGCCTTTAATGATATCTCCTTTTTTGGTCTTAACCGATATTATTTTTTTATTCTCACAATTGAAATCAACTACTTCTTGGTGTTTATAAGCCTCTCCTCCATTTTCTTTCAATCTACGGATGAGCAGTTTTGTAATTTGACTTCCGCCATCTGCACAACGATAGGCGCTTTCAATATAAGAGTTGCACGATAGGGCATGAACATAAATGGGTGTCTTATCAGGGTCACCTGCATACAAAAGATTAGAGCCTGCAAGAACCGATCTTAGCTTTTCGTTATCTGTAAGGGATTCAAGGTACTCTTTTGCGGTTTGTTGAAAAATCTCAGCATCATTTTGGTATGGTTTTCCAACTTCTAAATTATACAACGGAAATTTATTGCATATCTCTTTGAGCTTTATACAGTACAATCGTATTGCTTCTTCTTCCTCAGGAAATTGTGCAATCAAACTTTCTGAAAAATTTGAATATCCTTGGGCGTGCGGATATTCGATTTCATCATTATCGAAAGTGATGATGTCGAAGCCATCTTCATTTAATTTCTTAAAATGAAGTCCATCGAGAATGCCTAAATAATCAAAATACCGATATAAGTTTTGACCTTTTGAAAGTCCACCTAAATAATGTACCCCAGTATCGAAAATGGTGCGCTCACGAACAAAAGTTTGTAGGTTACCCCCGTACTGATTGTTTTTTTCCAAAACACAAACACTTTTACCTTCACGCGCCATAATATTAGCCGAGACCAAACCAGCCATTCCGCTACCGATGATTACTATGTCGTAATAATCTTTCATATTAAGTGTTGTGACGCTTTAGAATTATAAAATCGTTTGATTTTCTAACCATTGTAAAACTACTGTCAAGAATATTTTTCAGAACATTAGCGTTGCCTGATTTTAGAAGTATCAAGATACTAATTTCATCTTTTAAGTTATTTTCAAGTTGCTCTGCAGTGATCACATCAAGATTTACGATAAGGGTATTTGCTTGGTGTATGAATGCGTCTTTTATAGTATCTACAACCGTAATTTTACTGTATTGATGTTTGAGGTAGTTGTTTTTAAGAACTGCTCTTGCATTTTCACTCTTTAAAAAGGTATATATTTTTCGATCTATAGCATCTAAAGCCAGAAGTAAATCAAGTTGCCCTTGATCCTTAGAAAGGTGTATTATTTTATCTTTTTCTCCAATGAATTCTAAAAGAACTCTGTACGTGGCTGCATACGCTTTCAAATCAAACTTTACCGTTTTAAAGAGGTCATTTCCTTTATGACGATAATTTTCTAAAATTAATGGATGCCAATAGGTTTCGTTCTCTATCCGCATTCGAAATTTTCGAAATTCTGATCTAAAATACCTGCCTATTTGTTTTGGACGCTCGCTGTATGTTTTCCCGAAGGATACGTCGTTTGCCTTAATTCTGGGCAAAATTTCTACTGTAAAATCACCGTCACGAATGATAAAACTGTTTTTAGGAGAAACTTCAGAACCTCCGTGAATCATTACTGGAAGGATATCTAATTCTAATTTTTCCGCGAGATAGAAAGCTCCCTTATGAAAACGGTTAATCTTATTACTGGTAGAGCGAGAGCCTTCTGGAAATGTAATAATTGAGAAGCCTTGCGCTACTTTATGTTTTAAAAATTCTTCACCATTATCAACTCCACCAGAAACTGGATAAGCACCATGCAATCGCGCAGCGCTACCAACCACAGGAGAATGATATACGTGATCTTTTACTAGATAGATCAGTTTTGGATGTAGCATCCCCATCGCCAGAATATCTAAAAACGAGGTGTGATTGGCAATGATCATCACAGGTTTTTCAAAGGTTTCGTGATAAGGGTTTCGAATGGCTTTGGTCACAAATGGATTGGTATACAGAACCGATTTCATAAACTGCGAAGTGACTTTATGAAGACCCAATTGTTTTTTTAAATGAGCTTTCGGATTTAACTTTAAAACGATCCATCCATAGATGGAAAATAGTAATCCACCTAAATCAAAATAGGCAAAAGACAACAGTGAGTGTATTAGAACCCTAGGTGAAATGGGTCTTTTCGAAGTACTGCCAATAAAGAGATGAAACAATAAAGGTTGAATGGTAAACGCAACAAAAACGGCAGAAAGAATTCCAATCAGCGAAACCACAGAAATAGTGTATAATACGGGATGCTTTGCAAACACCAACGCACCGATACCTAAAATGGTTGTAATCACAGAGAGAATAATTGAGGTACGATGCGTTGAAAGCGCTTTTTCTCCAGTACGATATTCGGTGAGCATTCCGTTGGTCATAAAGATGCAATAATCGATGCCCACACCGAAAATAAAGCTACAAATAATGATATTGAAAATATTAAATTCAATACTGAGTAAGCCCATGAGACCAATAGTCAATAACCAAGTCAGAAAAATGGGAATAACAGTAATCAAAGTCAGCGAAAGACTCCTATAATATAAGAACAGTAATAAAACAACTACCAGAAGTGAATATCCAATTAATTTGTCGAAATCGTTTTTGAGATTTCCTAAAAAAGATTCGTTTACTTGTTGACGATTGAGGAGTAGGGTATTTGGTAAATTTTCAAAAGTTTCTTTAACCGTGTTGAACTTTTCATCTTCTACTTTGATCAAAGAAGTGACGGTGGTAGAAGCGGAATCAGTTACGATAAAATCATTAATTGCAAAAGAAGAAACTACTTCTAAATCAGAAATTTTTAAAGGTTCGAAGTCAGATACTAGAAGTGTATAGAATTGGTTGAATGTAGTGGGCTTAAAACCAAATTCGTTTCCACTTTCTATGAGGCTTTGTTTCGTAGTTTGAATTTTACTAGCATTCCAAAAAGAGCTCCATTTTTCGATTTTAGCACGTTGATTTGCATCGGACCGTACTAAAGCTCCGATCGAGCTATAACTTATAATTTCGCCATCAGTCTTTAACTTTTGCAATTGACTGAAAAGTGAATCATTTCGTTGTAAAACACCCTCTTTACTTTCACCATAGGTAGAAAGATAAATAGATTTTGAACCAATATCAGTCAACTTTTCTAAACGTTCACGAGCTGCTATAAGTGTTTCCGATTCATAATTGAGCTTAGCGATATCTTGATTAAAAATAACGGTTCTGTAGGTGAAAAGACTTCCTATGAGGAGTAGGATTAAAATGACGATAGTCCATTTATTTTTATGAAGATCAAAGCTTGCAATATGGTCTAACACTGATATTTTTGCATCACTTTCTATAGTAGTTTTATATACCTGAGGAATAAAAACTAAAGCAAAAGCGGAAGCACCTAAAACACTGATTGCGGCGAAAATTCCCAAATCTTGCAAGGCTTGAGATTCTAAAAATAGCAAACACAAAAAGGCCGACGCTGTCGTTAAACTACTCATCAGAATGGATGGCGAAATATCTTTGTACAAGCTTTTTAAAGTATTTCCGTTCCGAATGTGGGTTAAGATATGTAGCGAATAATCCAGTGTAATTCCCAACAAAACAGAACCAATACCCAATGATATCGCTGAAATCTTTGTTCGAAAAATATAGAGAAAAGCAATGGCCAATAACCCTCCAAACACGGTAGGTGCAAATAGTATAAGTGGCGTGGTCAGTTTACGATAGAATACAATTAAAATAACCAGCAGCAGTATCATGGCAATACTAACGGTAGTCTGAATATCATGTTTGATCTGCGCTGCATTTGCAGCTGCAACTAAGGCTGCGCCAAAGTATTCTCCTATTATTTTTCCTTCAAAAGAACTATTTAATTGGTCTTGTAAGAGGTATAATTTTTCTGCTAAAGCCGTATTCTTATCGGTTTCTCTTGAGCCATGGGTGGGGGTAAGAAATAACAGGACATTCTGCTCCTTTTTATTCAATAAAAACCCATTTTTAAGTTTAAAATCATCACCAATATCTAACTGCTGTAATTTTTTAAGAGCGATAAAAGAGAGTCCCAAAGGGTCTTTGCGGATCGTTTTTTTGGCAAGTATTCCCGAAGGAGAGATTAAGGTTTTATAATTTTGAGCTGTGATTTCTCGAATACTATCTTTGGATAGTTTTTCTGTAATGGTAGTGTAATCATCATCTTCTAAGAAAAGGGGTAGATTGTTGTACACAAGACCTAGTGTATTCGGTAGGTCTTCATCATTCAGTTTGCCTTGTACATTTTTAATATAAGTGTTTCCAGTTTGTGCTAAACTATCTAATAGTTGGCTAGCGTAATTTGTGAGTTCGTCAACTGAACCGTTGTTCTCTCGCCGGATGTTGACTATAATCTTATCGGTAAATGCAATCGACTCTAATATTTCTTGAACTTTCTTTGAGTCTTCCGTTGCTGGAATAAGTGCTGTAATATCATCGTCAAATTCGATTCGAGAAGCTACTGTACCAAGAGCAATGGTTAAGAGTAAGAGGGCGAATAAACTTGCCCAACGCTTCTTTTCAATAAAGAGGTATGTCTTGTAAAAGAAATCACCCATTACGAATTGCTATTTTTTTTCGATCTGTAATTTTGAAAATGAGATATGCGATGAACCCAAAAATACAAGCGGCTAATGTTGCTAAGGCAATACTTCCTACAATATAAGTTTTTAGGTGTTTTACAAAACCAAAATTTTCTACCATTTCATTCATAGAAAAAATCAATTCTTCACCAGTAATTAATGAACCTAATTTTAAGCTTCCGTATAATATAAACGGAATAAAAGGAGGGAAACTTACATTTGAAAAGGCAAACGCAACCACCTTATTCAACTTTAACAAAACTGCTAACGCTAATACCGCAACGGTATGAAAACCCCATAAAGGTGATAGCCCTATAAATATCCCTAATGCAATTGATAGCGCCATCTTTTTTGGCGAGTCGTTACTGCCTAATACATCTTCTTTTAGGAACTTTCGTAATCCCTTTTTTCGAAATTTCCGGTAGAGGTCTCGTGGTTTGATATAGAAAATAGCAACTAAAACAAACCAAGTATTTAAGACGCTGATTCGGGCGAAATCTGGTCCTTTTCTGAAGTGTGAAACACGGTCAACATCATCGTATGAAATTTTTATTGGAATGTTTTTAACTATGGTACCATTCCAAGAAGCTTTAACAATAACTTCAATTTCTAGCTCAAATTTAGGCGTATATAGCTTTAGTTTTTCAATCTCTTTCAGGGGATAAAGTCGATAACCACTTTGGGTATCTTGTAGTTTCACTCCGGTCTCAAACCAAAACCAAAAATTAGAGAACTTGTTTCCGAAACTACTAGAGCCTGGCACATCTGCCTGATCCATATTCCTTGCTCCGATATATAAAACATTTCTTGAACTTTCATTTTCTAAAGCATCAAGAAAAACCAGAATATCTTCTGGAAAATGTTGTCCGTCAGAATCTATGGTAATTGCAAATTCATAACCCAATTCCAAGGCTTTTTTGAATCCAACTTTTAGTGCATTTCCTTTCCCCTTATTTTTAGGAATGTGGACTTGTACAAGATTCCTAAAACCTTCTAAAATAGTAACAGTATTATCTGTTGAACCGTCATTAATAATCAGAATATTGTGAGTGTGCTCTAAAACTCCGTCAATAACCCGTTTTAAGGTCTTATCATTGTTATAAGTAGGGATAATGACACAGCATTTCTGCTGTATCATACTTTCTTGAACGGATGAAGATGGGGTTGGCACTCTAGTTCGTATTCAAAGCAGCTACTTTCAAGCGCTTAATTCAATTCAAATATACGGATTGTGCTGCCTAAAACAATTGCTTTTCAGTGTCAGTAAAGGCATCTGAAAGCATCACATAGCCTTTGATAAAATCTTTTAGATTTTCATTTTGAATTGTAGCGTAGTTCTCCTTTATAAACTGCTTATCTACTTGAATACTCTTCTTGTAACCCACAATTTTTGGAGCATTCTCTTGAACCCCTAACCGCAAGCACCGTATTTCGATATTCTTTGGTTCTGACGCTATGGCATATTCAAGAAGTTCAGCACCCTCTTTGAAGAATGTTTTTTTATTTTTAAACCCTTTGGCATGTTTGGCTTTCAAGGTCAGCACTGCTCCCTTGTAGGCAACTATGGTTTTGTTATTTGCTTTGGTGATCTCTGAAAGGCTTTCATAGAGTCGGTCGGTTACCGATGCCTCAGTATTTGCTTTCGGATAATTAACTCGCAAATCATCGAGCTCTTGAGAAATACCAAGGCTTGAGGTAAAAAGAAAGAGTAGTAATAATGCTCTCATTTAGGCTATTATTTTAAAAGTTGTACTCAACTTTAAAGCAATAGTTTGGTCGTAAGAAGTCACGTTCTTTACTTTTATTATTCCATTATCTTCGGAAATATTGATCATTAAATCAATCAGCTCATTTTCTTCAGGATTGATTTTCGCCATAAATTTCACGTTGGTCGCCACCGATAAGAATAACTCTTTGCCTGTTACTTGCTCTGTAAGTTCCTTAATCATTTGCAACATACAAACTCCCGGCATAATCGGATTATTAGGAAAATGACCCTTGAAAACTTCGTGCTCTTTGTGGAGCCTCACTCTGGCTTTTACTTCTTGACCCTCTTCTACTAGACTTTGAACTGTATATAATCCTTTTATGAGCATTTATTTGATTTTAAATTGAATAAGGCAAGTCTCTAAGACTAAGAATATTCGTTTCATTTAGATTGCTTTCAGCGTGATTTTCAGATTAAGGTTTTGATGTAAGATTTGTATGTGTTTTGCAATGTTATCATTTATTTCTGAGAATGTAAACTCCACTTTTTTCTTACTATTTTTTACTTGAACGATTTTAGTAAGCTCTTCTTCCGATAAGAAATGATAGTATTTTTTGTTCTCAATATCAGTTTTATACACCGTAGTCTTTTCTTTTTGAAACACTTTTTCTAGAGATGGATACTCTTTAACTAAAACGCTAAAATCATTTTTCAAAATATTCAGTAGTATCTTCCTATCCATTTTTTTTAGGATGTGATTCACTTTGAAGTCTTTCCCTCGAAACGAAAAATCAAAAATTTTGTTTCCCATTTCTGTTGTAAAAGCGATGCGATGATGTGCTGTTCCTAGTTTTTTAACAATAAAAATTCCACTAAACGAATTGCCAAAAGCCTCAATGTTGGCCTTGTAAACATAATCTTTAGAAGCATCTCCAAAATATACATTGGTAATCGATTGCTGTGTAGCTTCCATTTTAGTGAATCCATTTTTCTTAGGATAGGAAGCACAGGAAACCAAACATAAAGCAAAGATGCTACTGAGCAAATACCGCATCAGATAGGGGTTGATTTGTTTTTCGATTGGTAAAAACGATTTCGGTATAATCTTCAGAAGGTTCAATCATTTTGACAACCAACACTTCTCCCTTTACATTAAACGTAATGTGGAAGGATTTAATGAACTCTGAAAATTGTTTGTCTTTGGGTTGAAAATGGACTTCACTTGCGCCATCTATTTTAAAATAAGATACCTCAAATTCGGAGGCATCAAACATATCGCCTTTGATACTTGCTGTGATGAGTTGGTTTAATTGTTTGAATATTTTGTTCGAACCCATATCCATATCACTCTTCTTGCCATCATCATTGATAAATAAGGTCTCGTTTTTAAACAGTACTGAGTAGCTAAACGGTTTTATGTATTCCCATTTGACCATATTTGGAGATTTAAAAGCCAATTTTCCTTCAGAAATGATATCGTCAGATAGAAAATCTAAATGTTTGTATTGCACAAAATCTGAAGTAATGGTATTCGTTTCATCAGATAGTTCCTTCACTTTTGCCTTCAAAGCGTCAGCTTCTGAACTACTCATAGGGGTTTGAGCATTGGTCCCAAAAACCATCAGCAATACGATGAAAACTAACTTATGCATAAGCTTCAATTTCTAAAAGTTCATCTACTCTGACGGACTCTAAATTTTTCTCTTCCAAAAATAACAATAACTGTTCCAAAACATTGACGGTCTTCTGGCTGGTATCATGCAAGAGAACGATATCACCATTAGAAATTTGACTTGTTACTCTGTTCAGAATCATTTTTTCAGAACGACCTGTAGTATCTAAAGAGCGAACATTCCATCCTATCACATTCACTTTTAAGTTTTTGACAGCCTTTTCAATCATCGGATTAGTGACTCCGAAAGCTGGGCGGTACAAAATCATTTCTTTTCCAACGATATCTTTGATGAGTTGTATGGTTTTTTTTAATTCGGAACTAACTTTCTCAGTAGTAAAGAAGCCAAAAGATTTTGAATGCGAATAGGTGTGGTTACTAATCAAATGGCCCTCAGCAATAATACGTTTTAAAATTTCAGGATGTTTCTCAACCTGTTGCCCAATGCAGAAAAAGGTTGCTTTTACCTTATGTGCCTTAAGAAGGTCAAGCGCTTTTGGGGTAAATTCTGGATGCGGACCGTCATCAAAAGTAATTGCAATTTGGTTTTTAGAGGTCTTTTTGTTGCAATGCGTTGATGTCAGATGATAATTCCATTGAATAAAAAAAGATCCGCACAGGGTGATCAAAAACCAAAGAAAAACAATAAGAATATAGGACCACCAAGGGATAGTGATAAAATAGCCCAAGATGATAAAAGTCACCAATACCAGAATCGTAATGGCATTTATGGTGTTGCGCCTTAGCATTTGCGAAGTAGCACAAGGCTATGGTTTTCTCCTCGATACTGATTGTAAATTAGTATCGTTTTGGGATTCGATGCTTTGCTTTTGTTCAAACGTACAACTTCAGGTATGGTTTGTGTCTTTAATATTTTAGCTCCTAACCAAAATGCAAAACCCGTTGCGGTATCATATTCCGCAGACAAATGTTTGTAGTAGGCTTGAGGCGTATCTTTGAACAATCCAGTAGTTAAATCATTGTAGTATCCATCGAAATTAACATCACCATTATTTCCTAAAATAACAAGATCTATGGAAGCGACATCAGTTTGATTTTCGGTTAAAAAGGACACTACTTTCTTTGGGAGATCTTCTTTTAACATTGAATTGTAACACTCCACCGAGACAAGTTCTGCGTAAGTAGATTCCTGTTTTTGGTTGGAAAGCACAAAGAAATGAGACCCTTCTCCCATCACAGAACCTTTGGTATTGGATTCCAATAACTTTGAAGCGTGGACAGGTTCTGATTTAATATGACCGATCAATCGATGTGAATTCACATGGTATTTTACCATTTCGTCAACACCACCTACCAAAATATGTTCTGCTTCATCTTGTTCTAACTGCATTTTAGCATCTAGTAGTGCAGACTCAAAAGAAACCGTAGCATGTACATACGTAAAATTATATCCTTTGCAGTTAATGCCTAAAGCAATTTGACCAGCAACGGTATTGTGTGAAGATTGAATAAATCGGGTAGGGGTTAGAAATTGTTCGTTATTCTCAATAATGTCACCAACAAATTTTTCTGAATCTCCAAGACAGCCTAGTCCAGTTCCGACTATGATAGCATCTACATTTTCTATTCCAGCTTCTTGCAAGGCTGTTTGAGAACTTACGGTACTCATCTTAATACCTTTTGCCATACGGCGGGCTTGAGCAGGAGGGATGTAAGCCTTGTAATCAGGATTAATAACACTGGCTACCGTATCATTATAAAAGGTAATTTCATTCAAAAATTCTGAATTGTCAAAGGTTTTCTGAACTGAAACTGAACCTACGCTATTGATATAAACCGATTTGCTCATGCTTCTTGAGAAATGATTAAAGTTGAACAGTTTCCGCCAAAGCCAAAAGAATTTGAGAGCACGTTTTTAATTTCTTTCTCTTTCACTTGAGTTTGTGGGCGTAAATCAAATTCTTTCATGGGTGTTTTGAAATTCAAATTTGGATAAATACGATTGTTTTGTATTGCCAAAATGGAATATACGGCTTCAACGCCACCTGCTACTGCTAGGGTATGGCCTGTGTAGGCTTTAGTAGAACTAAATTCGGGTACTTTTCCTTCGCCAAATATGCGTAACATAGCGCGACCTTCTGAAAGATCATTATTTGGAGTTGCGGTTCCGTGGGCGTTAACATAGTCAATGTCTTCAGGTTGTAGCCCTGCAACTTTTAACGCTTTTTCCATGGCCAAGACAGCACCATCTCCATTTTCAGAAGAAGCTGTTTGGTGAAAAGCATCGTTTGCATTTCCATATCCCTTCACGTAGGCAAGAACCTTTCGATTTTCTCTGGCCACGATCTCATCAGATTCTAAAACTAAAAATGCCGCTGCCTCTCCTAAGTTCAATCCTTTTCTATTCTCGTCAAAAGGTGTATTGTAGGTATCTGACAGAATCATTAGGGTTTTAAACCCGTTAATAGTGAACTTTGAAAGTGCATCTGTACCGCCAACTACGACGCGGTCTAATCGCCCTGATTTGATCATTCTAGCACCAAGCATAATAGCATTGGCCGCAGAGGAACAGGCCGTACTTATGGTCGTAACAAAACTTTCTTTCAATCCGATGGCATCTGCTATTTTTTTTGTGGAATCACCAGCATGTAAGCCGTTGATATGCTGCCAGTGTGCATCGCTTTCAAAGTATTCGTAGAAATATTGTTCAGATTTATCCATACCACCTACTGTGGTGCTTGAAATTAATCCAGTCTTGTAGTTATTAATGTCTGTAATTCCCGCTTGAGCAAGAGCTTCTTTTGCTGCTATTATACCTAGAATGGGAGATCGCGAGTAGCTATTTTCAGTAAGGTTGAGTTGTTGCTCAAATGTCGTATTGGTCGTTTTTATTTCGCCAACCATGATAGCATCAGCGTGAATGGTATCAATATGTGTGATTTTAGAGATTCCTGCTTTGCCAGAAATTAAAGATTCATAGTTTTCCAGTGCATTGTTTCCAATGGCAGAAATAACTCCCATACCCGTAATCGCTACACCTTTGCTCATTCGTTTTTTGGCTGAACTAAATTTTTCATTTCAAAAATACGAATATCGAATAGGAATTATTAGTAAAATTCAGGTGAAAGTTGCTTTTGTCTAATCCCAAATCTCTTGCGGCAAAGGTTGGTCTCAAGTGTGAATTTTATAGAAAAATTTATTCGTTTGTAACCAATTCTATTTGTTGTCTATTACCTGTCATTTCCCAATGTCCTAAAGATATAGGGATATTACCAATGCTATTAAGCGTATCAAAGAATGCTTTGGTTTCAAATGGTTCGCCACTTTCTTCTTGCAATTTGGCATAATCTGCCAAGGCATTTTCGAGTAAATATTTGCCCGTAATATAACTGGTACCATAGCCTGGTTGGCGCAAATACAAATGTTGCTCAAAAATCAGGAGTTCTTTTTCGGTTTTCATCCAACCACGGGGGGTGTATTCGCTATGTATACCACCAGCTTCTTCCATAGTCATTTTATTGGCATGCGCATATAAGGAGCCCAAGCCACGTGCTGCACGTTGGGCAATCATAATGTACACGATTTCTTTTGTTCTTGGGCTATTGTCATACAAGCCTGCTTGCATAAACATTTCTTCTACCGCCGTTGCGGTACCTTCGTTACGCGAATCAAAAATATTATAGAGTAACGGACCACGTCTAATCTCGCTTTTATGTGGTTCGACATCCATACGCGCCAACTCAAACCAATGGTAAAAATGGGAGTATAAGGGTCTTGGGTCGTAATGCTCACCAATTAAAAAGAAGTTTCGTTTTTCTTTTGGCACAAATTCTCCTAAATGTTCACGAAGGGCAACATCAAAATAAGGTTTTACAGTAACGATTTCTTGCTGGTCTAGAAAGTTGATTAGGCTTTTTGCAGCTTCATCAGCCATTGTATCATAAGCTTCTGGAGAAGCCGCATCCACCAATTCTGGCAAGCCTCTATTTCTATGTTCTTCTAGTTTTAGTGCTGTCCATGCACGAGCCAATTCTCGTTTTAAAATCATGACTTCATCATCCCAAGTTAGAGGAACCAAATGTACATTTTGCAAATACCAGGTATAGTTGTCTTTACCAATCCCAGAAGGGCCAGTTTTGGTTTTGGATTCATTTTGCAACCAGCTTACTAAATCGTCCGTAGCTATAATTGCTTGGTCAATTGCCGCTTTAAGTTCTGCATCATCATTAACGCCAGGCTTTTCTTTTAGTGTGGCTAAAACTGTACTCTGATTTTGAATGTCTCGTATGCCAGTTACCCATAAATCTTTAGCATTGCCAGTTAAGTTTTTTTTAGCCTGTGTAGCAAAAGGGGGAATAACATTGAGTTCATTTACAAATCGTGTATGCGCTTCTGATGATAGTGGAAATTCGTAAGTCCACAACTCTAACGTACCATGATTGGTAGGTCCTTCGTGAGCTGGCACATCGCTTTTATGCGACCAAACTGTTTTGTAAAAGGCAGGATCACGAACCCAAGGTTTTAAGATATTATAGTTAAAATCGTAGCCATTCATTTCTGCCCAAACGATCATCCAATCGACTTGATTTGGTACAGACCAATTCGTAGTGTCGATGGCATGTAATTGTGCTCTTAGGTTTTTAAAAGCGGACCAACGTTTCTTAAAAGTAGTTTTGGTATAATCCGGAGCGTTATCTAAAAGTGGTGGCTTTTCAAACGTGCGCCAATTGTTGAAAAGAGAGACAAGATCTTTGTAATCTGTCGAAGATGTAATCTGTGTTTCTGGTTCAGTAGCATCTTTTTTAGTTGCCTCTTTGCAGCCCATTATGATTATTAGGCTGGCTAAAAGTATGTTGGTTATTTGGGTTTTCATAATAGGTTACTTTTTCTTATTCTTCCATAAGCACTTAATCATTTTCCTTTTCCATTATTTTTAAAACAACCTTTGTTTTGTCTAAAGTATTATTAAAATTTCTTAGATTACTTCTACAAAAATTTGCTTTTACACTTCCCCATGAATTAAGCTTTAACATTAAGTCTTTCCGGTTTACATTATCCCAAATAAAGTCATTTTCAGGGGTGTTTTTTATAAAGGAATGCGGGACTGGTATTGGATAAGAAGCAACAAGCATTTCTATTTCATCATAATAGTCATCCCTAAAGGTTTTGTATGTTTCTTCGGTAGCATTTTGAAGAATAGAAAGATCGTACAACTGCTCTTTAAGAATATTATAAAATAAATCTAATTTGCCCGAGGCTTTCATAGATTCATAAGTGTTGTTATTAAAACCTTTAAACCCAACCGAAATAACATTGATCTCTTTTTTTAAGAAATGGATTAAGGAATCTTTACTGTATGAAATACTGTTTGCATATTGCGATTGTTCATTTAAGATATTAAAATTTGAGTCTGTTTTTTTAATGAATTCTTTTAAATAGTCTATATCAGAAATTAAATCTTGTTTAACCGATTTTAGTAAGACCGCTTGCTCACTTTTTGTTTTACGAAGCTCATTCCAATTATTTACCTGCAAAGCGATAAGAATACCAATAACCACAAGAATAATTTCACCAATGGCATATTTAAAGTATTTGGCGGTCTTACCTTCTGAAAGGAGGCTCTGACGAATTTTACGAAAGAATTTAATCATAACTATAAGTTTTGAAGCTCTTGTTCCAGCATATCGATGGTAGCTAATATAAATTCCTTTAAGTTCCTTTCGTTAATAACGATATAATCATTATTGTGTTTGTGATGCCAAACTTGATTTTCTAATTCCATCAAATCAGTTCTGGATAAATTAAAGTCGAAAGGAGAGGCTTGCTTATAGACTTTCAAATTATTATTTCTGTCGAAAGGTAATTTTTTGGATAATTCACCATTAGCAAGTGGAAATCGTTTCATCAAAAAGGGTATTAAGTTTATCGTGTAGTTATTTGCTCTAAAACCTATGTCTTCTTCGTCATCAACAATTTTCTTGAGCCATTCACTCAATTGTACTCTTAGAGCATCATTCTTCAAAAGGCTGATTTTTCCGGAATTTACAATCTCACTTGAGATTCCGACTCTGCCATCAAAAGAATTAAAATTGCCAATGGCAAGCAATAATTCATCAACTTGTTCATGTTTTTGAGCCAATGAATCTGATCTAATAATTTGAGTAAGGTTTATACAAGATTCGGTCACTTTATTATTGATGCTAATAGATTCTTCTAAGGCTATTAAATTATCTTTAAACTCATCTATTAATGCAAAAATTAATTCTGATTCTTTTTTGTCTTCAATGCGTTGTTGGTTCCAGGTGTTTATTTGAAGCGCCAAAAGAATACCAATAACCACTAATATTATTTCGCCAATAGCGTATTTAAAGTATTTGCCTGTTTTACCTTCTGATAGCAGGTTCTGGCGAATTCTACGAAAGAATTTAATCATTGAACTTTTGTTTGGTAGCATCAATTATTTGGTCAATAAGGTTATCTGTTTCTTCACAACGTTCTATAACTTGTTGATTAAACCAAAGATGATTATCTAAATAGTTTTCAAATTCTATTTCTTGAAACAATGGATAATAATCTGGTTTTACTTTAGATTTTCCAGACCAAGAATAATTACTATTCATATCCATTTGCTTAAAGGATACTTTGTTTAATAAATAAGGTATAAACTGTTCATTTGCCCACGCATCTAATTTGCCCATGCGTGTATTTCTAATTTCAGATAGTGTATTCCATTTATAGAGTAAGTCAGTAATATTATCATTTTTTAGAAGGTTTAATTTTCCACTTTGCATAATGTTTTTAATAGTATTATCAGCAAAAGCAAATTCACTTGCACTAAAAACTACATAGAATAGGCTATCTAAATTATGTTTATAAAGTTCTTCTTTTGATACTCCAATTAAACTCATTAGTTTCTTTTCAGTATTCGCTTGACTTTTAATTTCAGTCAAAAAATCTTTTAAAACATTTTTATTTTCTTTAAAATCAGCATGCAATTTTGCAATTACCTCTTTTTCTTCTTTTTGCTCTATACGGTTTTGATTCCAATTACTTACTTGTAGTGCCAACAGAATACCAATCATAACTAGGATGATTTCACCAATGGCGTATTTGAAATATTTGGTAGTTTTTCCTTCGGAAAGAAGGTTTTGGCGGATTTTTCTAAAGAATTTAATCATTACTATTGGGTTTAGAAAGCTCAATAATGGTATCTAATGTTTCTTGCACTTTTTGCAATTCGCCAGTAGACGACAATATTTGATTAACTAAATCGTAATTATTTTTTACTAAATATTCAAACTCCAAAGTTTGTAATGCATCAAAATTATTTCGCTCATCTTTAAAATTATAATTCCAATCAAAATGTTTAGACATATATGCGTCATATTGATTTATTATATAATCTCTTGAGCGTAATTCCTCTTCTTGATAATCTGTAATTAAATCATTCCAAGAAATCAATAAATCGCGTAAGGTTCCATTTTTAATGATATCAAAAGATGAGGTGCTCGCAAGTGCATTAATACTCGTTTGTGAAGGATTAAAAGTAGCGCCTGCATATGACCAAAATAGTTGAAAACTTAGGGAGTCTAAAACTGCAGGTTTAGGTTTTGATTTTATTGGAAATAACTTTATAATCTTTGTACTATTACTGTGTGAAATTCTATGTTGAGCTACAACAGAATCTAACTGTTTTCGGTTTTGTTGAAACTCTTTATGAATGTTTGTTAAAATCGCATTTTCTTTATTAGAATTTTTTCTGTTTTCATTCCAGTTATTGATTTGTAGCGCTATCAGAATACCAATCACTACGAGAATGATTTCGCCGATAGCATAAATGAGATACTTGGTAAACTTGTTTTCAGCGACTAGATTGCGCCTAATTCTAAGGAAGAATTTAATCATTTGGTGGTCGGTTGGTTATGATGTGCTTAAGATACTAAATCTTAAAGGCATACAATCGACGAATTCGCACAAAGAAAAAATAAAGAAAAGGGTGACCGCATAAGGGATAGTATTGAAAAGCCCACAGTGAGGTACGAACAAGGGCTTGTAGCAAATAGCCCGACCCTTTTAGGTAACGCCCAAAGAAAAAGTAGAAACGGATTTAAAAGTATTGAATACCTAAAGGCTATCGACTGCGATGCTCTTCAATATAAGCAGCCATTGAATCGATAGACTCAAAAATAGTTCTACCTTGCTTAGGGTCTGCCAACTTGATACCATAGTCTTTGTCAAGCATCACGATTAACTCTAACGCGTCAATAGAATCAAGACCTAAACCTTCACCGAAAAGTGGGTCGGTGTCAGCAATCTCTTCGATAGCAATATCTTCTAAGTTCAATTGCTCAATTATCTTTTCTTTCAACTCTAATTTTAATTCGCTCATTGGGTCTAGTATAATCGGTTTATTTCGGCTATCGAATGTACAAAAGTACCTTTCTTAGCAACAACGTACAAAAATGCATCATATTTTCCATCGTCAAAGTTTACCCATCCGCAGAGCACTTTTTCTGCTTTTTGCTCATCGATTAAACTATTGGCGTACACATGTAAGGCTTCAGCGTTAAATTTTTCAAAGACAAAAAAACCATTCTCTGAATAGAGTTGGTGCTTGATGCTTATTTCACCTAAACAGATATTGGGTAGTGTATATACAAATACTGCAGGACTAGGATACTCTTTGATTGATTCTTGATGTTTTCGATCGGTATCAAGGCTTGCTGCTTGGTTTGAAAGCACTAAGGCTACATTTTTTTCAGGCTCATCTTTTAAAAGAATATCAGCGGCGAGAAAGGCTAGTTTACTAAGCTGATCCATCTTGAAGAATTTTGAATACTCAGTATTCAAATGCTTGTAGCCTGCCTTGATAAAATCTGAAAAATCATCTTCAGTATCACTATATAAAGTCGCTCCGTTCAAAGAAATATGATTTTTTCGAATATGAGAATAACTTTGTATGTAATACGAATTGTTCACACGCTATTACTTCTTTTTACAGACGAACATGGTATGAAATTCACCTACTTTGTTATCTGCTTCAATGGTCAAGCCTGCTTCTGACACCAAGGTTTTGAATTCTTCGGCAGCGTACATTTTACTGTTGCCGTTTGCTAAGGCTGTAAAGTACAAAGAAGTTGCTTCAAGGGTTAGTTTTGCGCTGCCAAATTTCTGACGATCCGTATAGGTTTCAATGATAATTAGTTCTGTATCGGCATCCATAGCGTTGACAGCAACCTTCAATATTTTTATAATCTCTGGTTTTGAAAAGCAATCTAAAAACTGACTCATCCAAATGGTGTCAGCCCCAGCAGGAATTGTGGGGTTATCTGATAACCAATCGATTTCAGTTCCAGTGATACGATTTTCAAAGCCCTTGTTTTTTGCGTTTTCTAAAGCTTTACTCAACTGCCCTGGCAAATCAAAGATATGTACCGCTACTTCGTCATTGTAGGAGCAGCATAGGTTTGCAAATTTTCCGGTATTACCACCAATATCATAAAGGAGTTTGGGTTTCTTTTTGAAAACGGTCGCTAAAGCTTCCTCAAAAATTTCATCAGAGTAGTAGTGGTCAAAGTCAAACCAAGATTTCTGTTCTTTCGG